>CAZDYB010000766.1:0-2295 GCA_964509045.1 uncultured Akkermansia sp. | reverse complement strand
TCGGATGCTGGATTTGCTGCCAGCAGCGGGTTCCAGCTGCGGTCGGTGAGCTCTGTTGTCCGGTGGCATCGCGAGATCGACGATGTGCCATCACTTCGTGCTTTCGCCTGGAGTCACGGTTGGTCAATGATCCAATCGTGAGCGGTGCAGCTATGGTCCAAGTTGCGATTTCGAGGTCTTTGTATCGCGGCGTCAGGACGGCTTCGGCCAGAATCCTGTTTGCAGGAGCGCCCACCTCTTTTGGCGCACCGCTCACATTTCAATTTTGCGTATAGGCTGTGCCACTGAAGGGAGATTTCTTCCGGCACTTCTCCGATAAGCCAGCGCCGGGTCAAGAGGCCGAACAGTCCGCTCCCTAGAGCGCCGGGATCATGTCCGGATTTCCTCTCCACGCTCCTGGCTCGGCGCCCCTTGGCTGATCGCTCGCACAGGAACAAATGCACAACGCCACAAACGAGAGATTCTCTGACCTCTGCCATTCCGTTGGCGTAAGCGGCGACATTGTCACCGAAGCATGGCAGAGGAGCAAAGAATCGCGTCTATAGATTCGATATTCGGGTGGGTGCGCAGCCCGTGACAGCCATCCAGGCGAACGGATCGAGAGAGTGGCAAGATTCATCCGGGCCCAATCCAATTGTCGAATACTTGGAGGCGACCCGTCTGCGATTTTACTTCACTTCGTGGCGGCGCTCCTGAATCAGGTTGCAAAGGGATAGATCTGCCTCTATCGCCTGCCACCGGATTCGGGTCGCCTGTTGCCGGGGAAAGGGCTTGGATCCCTGCGATGAACCAATGGCATTGGGCGCGGGCTTTGCGGGGCTCGGGATCGTTTCTGGCGGTGGTGTGGATCGGATTGATCCTGGGCTGGCGGATGAAAGCGGCCGACATCCGGGTCCTGGTCTGGGATGAGCGGCAGCCGCGACAGAAGGAGGCGTATTCGAACTGGTTGGGCAACGAGATCGCAGCACACCTCAGCAAGGTCCCCGGGTTGAAAGTCACGTCCGCGGCCCAGGACGATCCGGCGCAGGGGTTGGGGGAACTGGACCGGACCGATGTGCTGGTCTGGTGGGGGCATGTGCGGCAGATGGAGATCGAAGCGCCGGTGGCGCGGGACATCGTCCAGCGGATCCGTGAGGGGAAGCTGCAGTTGATCGCATTGCACTCGGCCCACTGGTCGAGACCGTTCGTTGAAGCCATGAATGAGCGGGCCCGGCAGGATGCCCTGGCCGGAGTGCTGGAGTCGGAACGGGCCACCGCCGTGATCCAGGAGTCGGACCTCTTTCCCCGCGCGCTGATGGCTCCCAAGTACACGGATCGAGTCACGCCTTCGGTCCTGTATCGCAAGCCCACGGACGGACCCGTGCGGGTGCAGTTGACGTTGCCGAACTGTTGTTTTCCTGCCTACCGCGGCGACGGAAAACCCAGCCAGGTGCGGGTGCTGAAGCCGGAGCATCCGATCGCCCGGGGATTGCCGGCGACATTCGAACTGGCGGCCACGGAGATGTATGATGAACCGTTTCATGTGCCGCCGCCCGACGCGGTTGTGCTCGAGGAGCGTTGGGCGACGGGGGAGTGGTTCCGCAGTGGCGCGGTGTGGAAGGTGGGCGACGGACGCGTGTTCTACTTCCGTCCCGGGCACGAGACCTATCCGGTGTTCAAGGATGCGAACGCCCTGAAGGTGGTGGAGAACGCCGTGTTGTGGCTGGGTTCAGGCAAGTGAGGGGGAGGGTTTCAACAGCCAGTCGTGGCTCTGTGCGAGTTACGTGGCCGTGACGGTGGCTGGCCATGGGCTTCAATCCGAGGGACCCGTGGACAGTCGGGTGACCCGGCACGCCCCGCGGGTGAGATCGCAACGACGGGAGTGTTCTCTGCGGACCCTGTTGTCGGGGGAGGTGGTCCTGAATCCCCGGTCTGTGTTGGGTATCCTCAACGTGCTGTCGCCGCCGGCGTGAAAGCCGTCAGATCCGGGTGGTTTGGAATCCGCCATGATTCCGGCTCGGCGAGAGTGGCGGATCGCCTCAACTGAGGCCTCAACCTGGAAGCCCATCGCGGGCGCGGAACGCCTTGTCAGCAAAGGAAAGTAGACGTTGACGAAGGAAGCAGAGCTGGCGCGGCTGGTTGAAGAAGATCCAACCAATGCTGGCGAGTGATGGTGGATTTCAAACCGGTGGAGTCGGACGGGTTTCAGAACGTGGCTGACACGTGCACTCCAATCTCCAAAATCATGCTTGTGAGGAGCGCCGTTTGCATCCGGAGAGGCAACGGTGTCCGGCGCGCCTCATAGGTAGACTTTCA
>CAZDYB010000765.1:0-2306 GCA_964509045.1 uncultured Akkermansia sp. | reverse complement strand
CATCGCCAGCGTCATCGTCGATACCACCGAACGTCCCGCTCCCGTCAGCACCAGCGCCGCGCAGGTCGCCTGGCACATCCCCACCGCAATCCACCCCGCCACCGGCAATGCCCCCAACCACGAACCGAAGACCGCCTGCACCACGAACGTCGCCACCCACCCCCACTTCAATGCGTCCGACAACTCATTCTCCCGATGGCACAACGCCGCATCCATCCGCACCGAACGCCACGAAACCAACACGCTCGACCCCACCATCAGCAACGCCGCCGTCACCGGATGCAACACCCCCACCGCTGCCAACAGCATCGCACCCAGATTATATACCCCAGCAAACCAGAGACTCCCCGTAACCACCCCACGCACTCCACGCGCCAGTTCAATCGCCCGCACAACCTGCCCCGAATCCTCCCCCACCCACTCGGCATCCGCTGTCGCCCGCGCCAGATCCGATCCCGTCCCCACCGCCATCCCCACCGTCGCCGTCGCCAGGGCCGGCGCATCATTGATGCCATCCCCCACGAACAACACCCTCCGGCCCACCCGTTGCATTTCCCTGATCCGATCCGCCTTCTCAGCAGGACTCAATCCCGCCGACAACCGTACCGAACCGCCTTCCCCCAACCGTTCCAACCGTTCCATCTGATCCCCGCTCAGGACCTCAACCCGGCACCCCAACCGTTCCAATCGCTTCACCACCTCGCTCCAACCGGGACGCATCGCCTCGCGCAGCACCGCCACCGCCTTCAACTCCCCATCCACCGCCACCCCAACCCTCGCATCCGATTCAATTCCAACACCCGTCACCCAGGACAAACCTGAAGCGTCCTCGGCATCGGGCCGGCGAGTGCCACTCGCCGCTCCGGGCAGTTCACCGACCCAATCCAATCGACCCACCCGCAACGTCGACCGCACACCCCCGACACCCACCATCGCCGCCTCGAGTCCCCGGCCGGCGTGCACCCGGAAATCCTGCACCTCCACGGCATCCGCCGCATCGACCTCGATCCGATGGAACGCCCGGGCAAACGGGTGACTGCTTCGCTGCTCCAATTGCGTCACCCAGGCCATCCAACGTCGCCGATCCCGATCTCCGTCGCGCGTCACGAAATCCACCAGGACCGGCTCCGCATCGGTCAAGGTTCCCGTCTTGTCGAAACACACGTGGTCCACCAACCCCAACCGTTCCAGCGCCGCAGCCGAGCGGACCCGGACCCCTTCCGCCGCCAACAGGGTCAGCGCATTCCAGAACGCCAATGGCGCCGCCAATCCCAACGCGCAGGGACAGGCCACCAACAACACGCACAACGCATGATACACCCCCTCACCCGCACGCCCCTGCCACGCCCACCCCAACCAGGTCCCCGTCGCCACCAGCATCACCGCCGGCAGGAACCACGCCGTGATCCGATCCGTCATCCCCCGGATCCGCGTCTCTTCGAGCCCCATTCGCGCCGCATCAGTCCGCGCCAGCAATTCATCCAGCTTCCGTTCCCCGCCCGGCACCATCGCCTCCACCAACAATTCCCCATCCTCACTCAATGATCCCGCATGCACCGCATCCCCTTCCCGTCGACACACCGGCATCGCCTCTCCCGTGATCGGCGTCTCCCGCACCAGCGCCATCCCGCTTCTTATCCGTCCATCCACCGGGATCGCTCCTCCCGCCAAGACCCGGACCCGATCCCCCACTCGCACATCCCCGACCCCCCGGATTTCGAATCGTCCCTCCTCCACCTCCACCTCCGCCTCCGCAAACATCCGGGCAAACCGTTGGCTCTCCGCCAGAGCCCGACTCCGTGCCGAAGCCATCAACGCCTTGCCCGCCGTGTACACGGTGAGCAACACCGCCACCACCTCGTAATAAATCGCCCCGCGACCCGTGATGCTGGCATGGATGGACGCTCCCAACGCACCCACGATTCCCAGCAGGAACAACCATTCCACCGCCCAACGCCGATCCCGCGCACACGCACACGTCTCCCGAATCAACGGCCAACCCAGCACCGCCAACACTCCCAAAGCCGATCCTGCCAACCCCACATGCAACGCGTCCCGCACCCGACCCGTCGGCTCCGCCACGTTCACCGCCAACCCGATCACCATCGATTGCGATGCCAGCAATGCTCCCAGCCCAATCCGAAACCACGGACGATCCACCCCCTCTACCGGCACCAACCCCGGCCTGCCTGAACCGTCCCCCGACCCCAACACCCGACACCCATAACAACAGAAACCCGACGACGCCCCGCCCGCCATCGACGCCGGCATCGGCCCACCGCAATACCCGCATGTCACCGCCGGCA
>CAZDYB010000764.1:0-2311 GCA_964509045.1 uncultured Akkermansia sp. | reverse complement strand
CTCGTCCGCTACACCTGGGTCGGACGACTCCTGAACGGACCCAGAAAGCGACCGGACCAACACGCCCTCCCGTCCGCCACCCCTTGAACCCGGAACATCGTCCACCCCCTCACGCCACATGGAGCCTTCCACCGGATCCCCTCCGCTCCTCCCACCCATGACCCTCTCCGAACACGACATCCTCCATTGCCTCATGCAGGCACGCACCCGGTTGTCGGCTTCCGTCTGGCTCGTGGTCCGAAATACCCACACCGCCGAGGACATCTTCCAGAACGTCGCCCTCAAGGCCATGACCAGTCGCGCCACCTTCCAATCCGAGGCAGCCCTTCTCTCCTGGGCCTTCATCACCGCCCGACGCGAAGGCATCGACTGGCTGTACCGTCAGCAACGCGAACCCGTGACCGTCCAGGCCGACATCCTCAACCTCCTGGACAACGAATGGATGTCCGCACCCCTCTCCTCCAGCGCCCGGATCGATGCCCTCACCGCTTGCCTGGACGCCGTCCCCGTACCCGGACGTGAACTGTTGCGACTTCGATATCACGAAGGCTGCACCTGCGAGGAAATCTCCCAACGGGTCAACCTGGGTCTGGACGCCGTCTACCAAAGGCTTTCCCGGTTGCACCGACGCCTCCGCGAATGTGTGGAAACCCGGTTGGCGCAATCTTCCCCAGCCTCACCATGAAACCCGATCCCTCCCTCGTCGAACGGTTGCTCCGCCTCCTCGATGGCCGCGCCACCACCCAGGAACGCCAGTCGCTCGAATCCGAACTCCGCCTCCATCCCAATGCCCGCGCCATCCTCCGCAACCTCGCCGAACAGGCCGTCTCCATTGCCGACATCGAACGGCTCGCCTCCCCACCCATCGCCTTCCCCGAATCCAACCCCCGCAGGCCCCCATCACGTCCGTGGCGCCACGGACTCGCCGCCGCCGCCTGCATCGCACTCGCCCTCGGCGTCACCCTGATCCGATCCGCCTCCACCGACCGCTCCCTCGGCAAGGTCGTCAAGGTCACCGGCAACGGTTCCTACTTCGGCTCACGCGGCGCCGCCAACGACAACGTCCAGTCCGGACTCCACCTCCACGCCGGCGATGCCCTCGAGACGCGCTCCTGCGATTCCTGGATCGAGATCGAACTCCGCGATGGCACCCACCTCACCATCGCCGGCCAGTCCACCCTGAGGTTGCTCGCACCACTCCCCAACGCTCTGCACCTCGAACTGCCACGCGGCAACCTGTGGAGTACCCCGGCCACCAACCCAACCCACACCACCCTCTCGGTCCGGACTCCCAGCGCCCTCCTCGAATCCCACAGCGCCCAGTTCGACCTGCAAACCGATTCCGCCACCACCTTCATCCGCGTCAACCACGGGTTCACCCACGCCCGAAACCTCCTCGATGGCTCCGACACGGTCGTTCCAGCCGGACATCAGGCGTTCCTGACCCTCACCCCGGGTTCCGATCTCCTCGCCGTTCCCCAACCCACCCCGGTAACCTCGTGGGCCTTCAATCCCGGCCAGATTCCGTGGATCATCCTCGGACGCTGGCTCCCACCCAACGCCTCCGCCCAAGCTCGCCTCCGCGCTGTCCCCCTCCTCTGGCCATTACCCGATCGTCCGCCCGTCACCCTCCACGCCGTCAGCCTCTCCGTCCTCCAGGGCAACAGCCAACCAGTCCTGCTCCAAAACAATTCCCTCATCCGCTTCCGCGGACAGGTCAACAACGCCCAAACCGTCCGATTCGGCTTCAGCACCCAACGCATGCGCGGTGTCTTCGCCGGAAAATTTGAGGTCGATGTCCCCCCAGACCTTCTCGGCCCCGTCGGTGCCCCCTGGCAAATCACCCTGAAAGCCGAAGACTTCCGTCCTCTCCAACCCCTGCTCGCCGCCAAGCCGGCCGGACTCGAACTCTACGACATCTACGCCCTCACCATCCATAACGATGCCAGTCTCGAAATCCATCAGATCGAGATCCTGCCCAACCCCCAACCCGCCCCGCCGCAATAGCCCGGGTCGCCAGTCATCTCGGAAACCCGAAATCCCCAAACCCGCTCCTTCGTGTGTTCGCTTGTTTCGTGGTTCAACTCCCTCATCGTTTCCCCGCCCACGAAACACCCGAACCACACGAAAGGGAATGGTCAGGAACCCTCGCCGCGCCCTTCCCCGGAGCGGCATGGGCTCCTCGCCGTCCTCCTTCCCACGGCGACCAACCGTCGCCGCTCCACGCATGAGGCATGGATCAACCCGCGTGGACCGGCCCCGCCCGGTTCATTTCCCGATCCGATACAGATGTCCGGCGGTGCGGACATAC
>CAZDYB010000763.1:0-2312 GCA_964509045.1 uncultured Akkermansia sp. | reverse complement strand
CCCAGCGCTCGACCCGGATGGGCTGGAATCGCTGGCGGATACCGACGGCATCGTCTGCCTGCCGCCCCTGAACCGCGAGCAACCCGCCGCCACCCGTCTCCGCGCCCTGCTCACCGCCGCCCTGGGCAGCTACAACGAGCGCGACCTCATCCAGAAGTCCGGCCCCAAAGGCAAGGGCTCCAGCAAAACCCGCCTGGAGGACTGGCTGCGGGATGACTTCTTCTCCCAGCACTGCGCCCTCTTCCACAGCCGCCCCTTCCTCTGGCATCTCTGGGACGGGGAGAAAGACGGTTTCCACGCCCTGGTGAACTACCACAAGCTGGACCACGCCAACCTGAAAAAGCTGGCCTACACCTACCTGGGCGACTGGATTCGCGATCAAGACGCCGCCGCAAAGGCCCAAACCCCCGGAGCCGCCGAACGCCTCGGTGCCGCGAAGAAGCTGCAAGCCAAGCTCATCGCCATCCTGGAAGGCGAGGCTCCGCTCGACCTCTTCATCCGCTGGAAGCCCCTGCACCAGCACCCCCTCGGCTGGAACCCCGACCTCAACGACGGCGTCCGCCTCAACATCCGCCCCTTCCTCTTGGCCGGAGATGTCGGAGCCAAAGGCGCAGGCCTCTTCCGCGCCAAACCCGGCATCGACCCCAAACCCAAGCCCGACCGCGGCACCGAACCCCAGCGCCCGAAAGCCGACTACCCCTGGTTCTGGTGCCCCGAAGACCCCGGCACCGACCCCGAAGGCGGCAAAGACTTCACCGGCCGCCGCTGGAACACCGCCCACTTCACCCTGGAGCGCAAACAACAGGCCCGTGAGGAAAACTCATGACGATAACCGAGCAATCTTACATCGCCTATTACACCCCGCTGATTCAAGACTTTGTGCGGGAAGTCGAGCCTTTGCCGCATCCAGAGATCGACCGGCTGCCCGAACCTTTTCTGCCGGTCTTCGGGAAGCACTACGAAACCTCAGCGCTGCGCCTGGTGATCATGGGGCAAGACACGCGCGGATGGGGGGACTTGCGGCACTTCATCGCGGAAGTGAAAAAATCCCCGGAAGCCAAGCTGCGCGGAGAATTGAAGTATTTCACTGAGCATCCTTTCACGGAGTGGGGGCCTCGGCGGCAAAGTTTTTGGGGGTTCGCGATGATGCTGCTGGCGGCGCTCCATGGCCGCGAAGACTGGAGTGCGATGAAGCAGGGTAAGATGACCGAAATCCTCGACAGCTTCGCCTGGGGGAATGGCAATGCCGTGGAGCTGAAGGGCAGTTCTGCCGCGACCAAGAACGTGCAACCCGCCTACTGGGAAGCGGTGCGGAAGGCAGGCAGGCGGTTTGACCGCTTCAGCCATTTGCTCCAAACCTTGCGCCCGCAGGTCGCCGTGATCATGTATCGCGGGCTGGACGTGGCCACGTATTTTGAGGGCTGCCGTCCTGATGGACTGCTGCCGGAAGTGGTTTTCAGAGACGGCCGCCTGACCCACTACCGCCTCCCCGAGGCGGGCGTGGATGTCTTTCACGTGCCCCATCCGGGAAGCATGAACCGGCACGAGGGAGCGGACGCTTTTCGGGACCAATTGAAGGCGCTGTTCCTGAGGCACGGATTGGCTGCTGATTTTCCGACCTTCCTGGAAGGGCAGCAGGAGGGCCAAAAGGCCATGGATTACCTGAACAAGAACGCCCCAACACGTGAGGACGGGCGCGACAAGTATGAGTGCGTGGCCTGGGTGGCGGATGAACTCAAAAAGCGGGACACATTCATGTCGGTGCCCGCACTGTGCACGCTGCTCAACGAGCATGGCTACCGCACGAACTACGGTGAAGAATTCAGCGGTGGGCGTGGCAGCTATCGACTGGTGAGCGGAACCTGCCACCGGATGGTCGCCGCCCAACAGCCTGCCCGCGCACACAACGTTGCCGTGGCCTTCCGGCGACCCAATTTCGAATACGCCTACAACGAAGAGTAGCCGCCATATACTGCTCTCTACCCCCCACACTTATTTCCATCTGATACCCGCGCCCTGATTTGCATGACCGTCCTCGAACACATCGTCTCTTCCTTGCAAGCCGCCGCTGCCTACAACCAGCACGACAGCGCCCCGCCCTCGGTCATTCTTTGGACGGATGGTCAGCGGCTCTGGGAACCGGTGGCCAGCCGGATCGGCGAGTGCCTGGAGCGCTTTTACACCCTCAACCCCGATGAAGTCGCTGCAAACTGCGGCCCCTCGACCTGGATTCGCTATCAACTGACCGCTGATGCCGAGGCCGGGAAGCAGGGCATCCCGGTGATTTATCTGCCCGGCATTTCGCGTCAGTC
>CAZDYB010000762.1:0-2312 GCA_964509045.1 uncultured Akkermansia sp. | reverse complement strand
GCAACGGTTGCGGGAGATGGGGTGTCGGCCGGAGGCGGTGCAGGTGTAGGTCAATCTGAAGTTCGGGAGTGCGAAGCTGCAGGAACGGCGGGTGTTGGACGTCGAGGGGATGTTGCGACAGCTCGGAGTACCGGCCGGGTCGCCGGTGTTGGTGGGTGGAAGCACCCATGCCGGTGAGGAGGAGATCCTCGCGCGGATTCATCAGCGGCTGAAGGAACGGTTTCCCGGCCTGTTTCTGATCCTGGTGCCGCGTCATCACGAACGGGGTCGTGAGGTGGGGGACCTTTTGAAGGGATTGGGAGTGCGATTTGTTTATCGATCCGAGTTGCGACCGGAGACCCAGCGGAGTGCCGGTGATGTGGACTGTCTGCTGGTGAACACGACGGGTGAGCTGCGGTTTTTCTACGAGGTGGCCGACCTGGTTTTCGTGGGCAAGAGCCTGACGGCGGAGGGGGGGCAGAATCCGATCGAGCCGGCGGCGTTGGGGAAGGCGGTGGTGTTTGGCCCGAACATGCAGAATTTCCCGCAGGTGGTGCCCCAGTTCGTGGCCCGCGGGGGGGCATTGCAGGTGCCGGATGCCGAGGCCCTGGAACGGGAATTGGGCCGGTTGCTGGGAGATCCGGAATGTCGTGCCCGGATGGGGGTGGCGGCCAGGGCGGTGGTCCGGGACAATCAGGGCAGCCTGGAGAAGACCGCGGAAATGATCCTGGAACATCTGCCTCCCTGTTGAGCCTGGGTTGGGACTGCGCTCGCGGAGTCGTGAGGGTGGTGGAGTTCAGGAATGCTGCGTCCTTTCGCCGATGGATCCGTCTACAGGTTGAACCGGGACGGCGATGAACGTCGGTCCGGCAATGAAGGAATCGAAGATGAAGACGACGGAATTGGCGGGTGACGAGGTGCGGGCCACGGTTCGCAAGCTGTACGGAAAGGTTGCGGGTGGTGAGGTCGGCAGTGGGTGTGCGACGACCTGCTGTGCTTCGGAGGGAAGCGGGGCCATGGATGCCGCGGCGGTTTCGCTTGGGTTGGGATACTCTGCGGAAGAGACGGGAGCGGTACCGGCTGGAGCGAACCTGGGATTGGGCTGTGGAAACCCGGTGGCTTTGGTTGGTTTGAAGCCCGGCGAGGTCGTGTTGGATCTGGGAAGCGGTGCCGGATTCGATGTCTTCCTGGCGGCACGGGCGGTGGGTGGAGCGGGACGGGTCATCGGGGTGGACATGACTCCGGAAATGTTGGGCAAGGCGCGGCGCAATCAGGCGTTGGCCGGAGTCGGAAACGCTGAGTTCCGATTGGGTGAGATCGAGAACCTGCCGGTGGCGGACGGGTCCGTGGATGTGATCCTGTCGAACTGCGTGATCAATCTGTCACCGGACAAGGGGCGGGTTTTCCGGGAAGCCTTCCGGGTATTGAAGCCGGGTGGACGCCTGGCGTTGTCCGACATTGTTGCGCTGGGTCCCATCCCGGAGGAATTGCGGAAGGACTGGGAACTCTACACGGGCTGCGTGAGCGGCGCCGCCCTGATCACGCACCTTCGAGAACTGTTGGTCGCGGCGGGGTTCGCGAGGATCCGCATCACCCGCAGGGACGAGGGTCGGGATTTCATCGCGGGCTGGTTTCCCGGACGACGCGTCGAGGATTTCGTGGCGTCGGCCTCGATCGAGGCAGTGAAGCCCTGATTTCCGGAGGTTCAATGAACGTATCCATCGAGGTGATCTGGGATCAGTTTGGCGATGAATTGGGAGGGTTCATCCGGGCGCGGGTATCGGATCCGGCCACCGCGGACGACATCCGGCAGGAGGTTTTCCTGCGGATCCAACGCCGCCTGGGACAGCTCTCGGATCCGGCGAGGCTTCGGGGCTGGATCCATCACATCGCCCGCAATGCGATCATCGATCATTACCGATCACAGCGGGAGATGGAGCCCTTGCCGGAAACCCTGATGGAGGAAGTCGAGGTGGAGGATCCGGAGGCAGCGGGGTTGTGGGCAGCCTTCCGGCGGATGATCGACCGTCTGCCGGAGCCGTATCGGGAGGCGGTGGTGCTGACGGAGTTGGAGGGGTTGACGCAGCGGGAGTTGGCGGAGCGATTGGGGATTTCGCTGTCGGGGGCGAAGTCGCGGGTTCAACGGGGTCGTCGGCAATTGAAGGCCATGCTGTTGGAGTGTTGCCGGTTTGAATTGGACCGGCGCGGGGGTGTGATGGGATGCGAACCTCATCCGGGCGAGGGTTGTCCGGAGTGCGGTGGAGCCGGGGACGGCTTGGTCGGGATCACTGGCTCCGGCCGAAGCGACGTTCGAGTTCGCGCCAGCCCATCTC
>CAZDYB010000761.1:0-2321 GCA_964509045.1 uncultured Akkermansia sp. | reverse complement strand
GTTCCTCGACGAACCCGTCGAAGGCGAATCCCTCACCCCCCGCATCTTCGCCCTCAAATACGTCAGCGCCGTCGATGTCGAAGACGTCCTCAACGAACTCTTCCTCAAGAAGTCCCCACAGCAACGCCCCTACTACTTCTACGACGAACAACCCCCCGAGGTCGCCGACCGCAATGTCGGCCGTCTCTACGGCAAGGTCCGCATCACCAGCGAACCCTACTCCAACAGCCTCATCGTCACCGCCAATTCCAAGGAAGGCCTCGCCGCCGTCGAGGAAGTCCTCAAGCGACTCGATGCCCCCTCCCAGGCCGGCGAAAGCACCCTCCGCATCACCCTCAAATTCGCCAAGGCTCCCACCGTCGCCAACAGCCTCAATGTCCTGTTCGCCCGCAATGGCTCTCCGCCCCTCCGCCCCTCCAACCCCGGACAACCCCAGAACCAACCCCAACCCAACTTCAACCCGAACCAAGGCGACAATACCCCCGACCGCTCCTTCGAACTCGAACGCGAAAACCAGGAGGAAGCCTACTTCCCCTGGCTCGGGGGCGCCCCGGACAATGCCCGCGGCTCCGATTCCCGCAGCGGTCTCCGCCAGGTCAGTGACCTCGTCGGTCGCGTCCGCGTCGTCTCCGACAACCGCAGCAACTCCCTCCTCCTCTCCGCCAATGTCCATCTCCTTCCCCAGATCATCCGCCTCGTCGACGATCTCGATGTCCCCACCCCACAGGTCATGATCGAGGCCCGCATCGTCGAGGTCGCCTCCAACTTCCTCGACCGACTCGGCGTCCGCTGGTCTCCCGATGGCTCCCGCGTGTTCACCCCCGAGGATTACGACAACTCTCTCCTCATCGGTACCAAGGGCCAATACACCAAGGGCTTCGGCGGCATGACCACCGCCAACACCCCCGTCGGCGGCTCCGTCGCCCAGGCCCTCGCCTCCCTCCAGTCCGGTGTCGTCGACAGCCGCATCGGCATGGATTTCCTCATCCAGTTCCTCCGACAGAACGTCGGCGCCACCGTCCTCGCCGAACCCAAGATCACCGTCGGTGACAACGAGATCGCCAAACTCTTCGTCGGCTCCCAGGTCCCCTTCATCAAGGACTCCCAGAACACCCAGGTCGGCTCCCTCAACCAGACCTTCTCCTACAAGGACGTCGGCGTGATCCTCGAAGTCGTCCCCCACCTCAACTCCAACGGCGACGTCAACCTCCAGATCCGCGCCGAATCCTCCACCATCCAACCCGGCCAAACCCTCTTCGGCGGCGCGATCCTCGATACCCGCAGCTTCAAGACCCATCTCAACGCCCGCAGCGGCCAGACCCACGTCATCGGCGGCATCATCCAGAAACAGGAATCCGAAAACACCCGCAAGGTCCCAGGCCTCGGCAGCATCCCAGGCCTCGGTTGGGCCTTCAAAAAGAAGGACAAATCCATCCGCGAAGTCGAACTCCTCGTCTTCCTCAAACCCACCGTCATCCGCTCCCCCGAGGAAGCCCGCGCCATGGTCGATGACCTCGGCACCCGCATGCCCCTCATCGAAAAATGGGGCCTCGACAACCCCCGCAATCCCGACGACGCCTCCAGCACCAACTCGCCCCCAGCCGCCCCAACCGCCCCCCGCAGCCCACGCGAAACCGTCCCCTCCTCCAAACCCTGAACCCAGGATCCAGATACCCCATACCGCCGTCCCTCCCCATTCGCACCCGTACCCGTACTCGTACTCGTACTCCCGGGTGATACAGAGGCCGGTGACAGCCCCCCATTGTCCCGCTCCCTCCTCCGTCCCGTCCTCCCCCCCGTCCGTCTCCCCTACTCCTGCGTCCCCTGCTCCAGCTTCAGGATCTCCCGCGCCTCAACCTCATTCTCCTCCGCCACCTGCAACCGGACACCGCTCGGTGACAGGAAATGATACGGCGCTATACCCGCCGTCATCTCGTCCGGGATGAACGACGGTATCCCCGCCGACTCCAAAGCCATCTTCAATCGTTGCGCCTCGGTCAGATCGTTGCAGTTCGCGATGGTGATCATGGGATGGATTCCTGCGCCCCAGATGTTGTCTCCTGCTCAACTGGGCTCCCTCCCTTCTACACCAGGATTCCCCCGCCGACCACTCATCGTTGAAACCCTCTCCCGGGAACCCCGAATCCTTCCCGCACCCCAGGAGCGCGGAATCCATTCCGCACCCCACCCACACCCAGAAGAGCAACGTCCGGTCGCCTTGCCCGCCACAAGACCGTCCGTTCCCACTGCCCAAAAAAAGCCCCCGCGGAATCCTCTCGGATCACCGCGGGGGCCGTCGAAAACACCGCTTCAGCGGAAAC
>CAZDYB010000760.1:0-2326 GCA_964509045.1 uncultured Akkermansia sp. | reverse complement strand
GTGACGGTGACGATGCCGTTGGAGAGGCGAAGGGTGGCGCCGACGAGGGAAGGGGGTTCGCCGGGTTCACGTGTGGGTGGACCGTCCTGGACGAACTGGGACCAACCGCGGGTCCAGCCGAGATGCGGTTGGACGTTCTTGGACCAGAGATGGATGGCGATGCGGTCGGGGTTGGAGAGGACGAGGTCATCGAAGCCATCGCCGTTGAGATCGAGGAAATGGAGGCCGGTCTGGCGACCTTCGGTGTCCAGGGCGGCGATGCCTTCGGGCAGGGTGAGATCGGAGTCCTTCCAGGTGCCGGAGACGGGATCGCGGGTCTGGATGCGGGTCAGGCCGGGTTGATGGACGAGACGTTCCGGTTGGCCGTCGCGGTCGAAGTCGAGTGGGGACGGATCCGGAACCTGGGCGTGGCTGGCTGGCAGCAGGGCGAGGAGGGAGAGAAGATGGATCCGGGACATGAAGGTGGGAGTTGCGACGCCGGGTTCAGTCCTGGGTGAGGCGGGCAAGGATGTTTCGGGTGATCCGTTCTACGATGGGATCGGCGCCGCGAAGGCCGTGGGACCAATCGGTACTGCCGCAGGTGAAGACGGTACCGCCGCGGGTATAGGTGCCGAGCACGGCGTTTCCCTTCCGACCATTCTCCCAGCGGTCGTACCACTGGCAGTCATCGGGATGCCACTGGGCAGGGGCGGACGCGAGGATTTGGAAGGAATCGGGTGTGCCGTCGCGATGGGTTGGGGACGGGAGCCCATCCTTCCAGGTCAGTTCACAGCCATCGCATTCGTAACCCACGATGGTGTCCTTGGCGCCGAAGGCATCGCCGGCCTTGAGCCCGGTTTCGTTGAAGAGCCAGTGGTCGGGGCGATGGACGGTATAGGCACCGGAGGCGTCCATGAGTTGGCCGTGGCTCTTGTGATAACCGCCCCAGAGGAAGCCGACGCCGGTGAGGGTGTTTTCGGGGCGTTGGACGAGGTGATGACTCCAGAGGGAGGAGAGGGTGGCCTGACTGCCGCGGGCGGCGTAGACGGGGTCGGAGTGGTAGTTCTGTTTCCAGCAGGTGATGGCGGAGCCGGAATCCTCGGAGCGCACCTGCCAGCAACAGGTATTGCCACTGAAGAAGGCGACATTGCCGCCGCGTTGGATGAAGGCTTCGAGGTGGTCGCGCATGGGAGCGGACCAGTATTCGTCGTGGCCGACACTGAGGACGAGGCGATAGGCGTTGAGGAGATCGGGCCGGGATTCGAGGTCGGGATTGGCGGCGTAATCGAGGGTGAAGCCGTTGCGTTCGGCCCATTCGACGAAGGGTTGTTCCCAGTTGGGGAAGAGGCTCCCGGGAGGGCGTTGGGTGGAGACGCGATTGCCCTGGTTGCCGCCGCGTCCGTTGTAGGCGTAGAGGCTGAATCCGCCCCAGTTGTTGTAGGCGTTGTAGGTGTGGGTGGAGAGTTGGAGGAGGATGCGGCTGTTCTTGCCGGGTTGGGCGGCGCGCAGGACGAAGTAACAGGAGGACTCGGCGGTGCGCCCGCCGCGATGGGTGAACTGGCCGCCGCCATCACGGGCCTTGAGCACGACGTGATAGTAGCCACTGCGCCAGTCGGCGGGGATGGGCAGGCGGACGGTCGCTGGCCACTGACATCCGTGGGAGGAGGCGTTGGTGGGGATGGGATGTTCGCGTCCGGCATCGGATTGGGTGGACCAGACCGGTTCGGCCTTGGCGCCGATGCGAACGATCTCCACGGAGAACCGCGGTGCGGTGGTGGAGATGTGAAGGGTGAGTTCCTCACCGGGAGCGTAGCTTTCGCGGCCGGCGTAGCCTTCGATGAACAGGGGGCGCGGGGCGTCGGCCCGGGAGGGAAGGCTGGCGGCGAGTCCGGCCAATCCGGCGAGACGGAGGAAGGGACGGCGGCGCATCGGGGGAACCTGCATGGGGAGAAGGTTGAAGGTTCAGCGACGGGGGGCAGGGGGCGGGGTGGGCGGAAGGGCGCGGGGTTGGAAACGGGCGGGGTCGAGGACCACGTGGCGGATCTTCTTCCGGTGCCAGGTGTAGGTGAAATGGACGAGGCCATCGGAGGTCTGGATGACGGCGGGGTAGGAGAACTCCTTGCCGGGATCGTCTTCGAGCACGGCGACCTCGCGCCATTCACGGCCATCCGGGGAGACAGCAACGTTGAGGGGGGAACGGGCGCCCCAGTTTCCGCCGGCGTGATTGTAGATCATCAGGACCCGGCCATCGCGCAGGCCGATGGCATCGAGGCCGGAGTTGGGGTTGGGAAGGACGGTGGGTTCGGGTTCGGACCAGTGGCGGCCGCCGTCGGAGCTTTCGGTGAGG
>CAZDYB010000759.1:0-2328 GCA_964509045.1 uncultured Akkermansia sp. | reverse complement strand
AGCTTCGACCACCTTCGCCCCCCTCGCTGCTCTGAACAAAAAGGGTTGGCTAGAGGTGAAGCACTACAGCCAGGGCGACGACACCGTCGTCAGCGAATCCTATTACTACGTCCAGATGAAGGTTGCCGGAGAAGTCCCCCTCGGGGACGGGCTGGTCGCGGTGCAGATCGAGGCCCGAGTCCTCAACAGCAGCGTGGATGGTGGTTCCGTTGGTCCCGCTTCCTGACCCCTCTCGATATGAGCGCAAATCCATCACCCTCTCCGAACGAGATCCTCCGCGGTGGCATCGCCGAGCATCCAGCACACCTTTGGGACGGCACCACGGAAACCGTTTCGATCCGGATGCTGCCGGTCCGCGAGTACGAGTCCTTTGCCCGGGTCCTCGAAAACGAGCCGCGAATGGCCGAGATCCTGTGCGGGAGGCCAGAGGGTTGGGGAGATACTCTGCGTCCGGACTCCCTCGGCGAGATCATCACCCAGGGCGAAAGGCTCAATGCGGATTTTTTCGTGCCTTGGTTCCGGCGTCGGGCCGAGCGCATGGAACGGCTCGTGCCGGGCAGCGTCGGCCAGTCGGGCCAAGGCTCTCCCTCTCCGAGTTCGTCGCCCAAGTCTGCGTCCGGACCGGCCTGATGCGTGAACAGGCCCTTGGGGAGTCGCTCGCCTGGCTTCGCATGCTCGATGCGGCTGCGGTGAGGACTGAGGCCGAGCGTGCCCTGATGCAGGTGGACTCAACTGTCGCGGCGGTGGCGCCAATGGTCTCGAAGCAGGGGGAACAGATCTCGCGAAAGATCACGAAGCAACTCCGGCAGATGGCCGGCATGTGACATGGCCACCCAACGTCTCACGATCCAGCTCGGCCTCGACGGTGCCGCACGGGTGACCGGTGGCCTACGGGCGGTCGGGAACGTCGCCCAATCGAGTCTCGGTGCCCTGTCCCGACTCGTTCTTCCAGTCGCCGGACTGGCCGCTGCGGCTGTCGGACTGAAGTCCGTCGCCTCCAGAATGGCCGAAGTCATCGAGCAGAGCGGAAGTCTTGTGGATTCGTCCAAGGCTACGGGCGTTGCCATCGAGCGGATGGCTCGGCTCAGGGCTGTCTTCGCCGAGGCCGGTTCGGGAGCGGACCAAGTCATGCCGGTCTTCGCCAAGATGGAGAAGGCCTTGTACGATGCCTCTCAGGGTGGCGGAAAGTCGGCGGAGGCGATTCAAAGGTTGGGCCTGAGTGTCGACGGGCTTCTCCAAATGAGCCCTGACGAGCGTCTCCTTGCCACGGCCAAGGCCATCGGAGGGATCGAGGATTCGACGGCTCGGGCCGGGTTGGTCATGGAGATCTTCGGGAAGTCAGGCATCGACCTGTTGCAGGTGTTCGACGCTTTGGCAGATACCAGCCGAACTGACCGTGCACTTGGAAGGATGCCCGAAGTGCTTGCGCGGAACGCCGAGGTTCTCGATGTGATCGGTGACGGCTTCAGCCAAGTCCGTCTCAAGAGTCAGCAGTTCTTTGTTGGGGTTCTGGATCAAGTCGCACCGACGATTGACCGCATCGTCCAGGGTTTCGCTGGGATCGACCTGACGGCTGCCGGGCAGAAGGCGGGCGCTTTCGTCGCCGTGGCGATGGACTACTGGAAGGCCGGGAAGTTCGACGAGTTCATCGGCCTGACTATCGAAGCCGGGTTCGAGTTGGGCCGGATTGGAGCCATGCGGGTCTGGCGGTCAATGACCGCGATCATGGGAGGGCAGGGGCTTTGGACTGCCATCGCCAATGGCCTGCTGACTGCCGTGAACGGGATTGCCCGATCTCTCACTGAGGTTGTCATGGGCTTGGCCGTGCCATTCATGGCGCTTGGCGACTACATCCAGTCGGTCTTCATCGCGGCGTTTGGTGCGGC
Organism: uncultured Akkermansia sp.; assembly: GCA_964509045.1. GTDB lineage: Bacteria > Verrucomicrobiota > Verrucomicrobiia > Limisphaerales > UBA9464 > UBA6176. Next base: position 442 of record CAZDYB010000759.1, on the reverse strand, counting down.
GGTGAACTCGTTGGGGTCCGGGCTGGAAACGGTCATCAACAAGACCGCCGGGGGCCTCAACCGCACGTTTGGCACTTCGCTCAAGGGGGTGATTTTCAGCCCGGTGGAGGGTGGGTCCCCATCCTTGGCTGCCTCGTTGGACAGGGCGATGGAAGCTCGCGCTGATGTTGTCGCCGCTGCCGGTAGATTCTTCGGCGATTCCACCCAGGCCGGCCGGAATCTGCTCGGCATTGTGCCGACTCCCGAGGACCAATCTGCCCTGACTACCCTGACGGACCGGATGCGGGAGATCCTCGCTGCTCGCGAGGCCGCCGCCGATGCGGAAGGTCAGGTGGCAGCCGGGCTCCGGACTCAGGTCCCCATCGTGAACATTCTGGCCGAGTTGCGCCGGGATGAGGCTGCGGCTCTGGCACGCCTCACCGAACTCGAACGGGATCGGGCG
>CAZDYB010000758.1:0-2339 GCA_964509045.1 uncultured Akkermansia sp. | reverse complement strand
TCCCCACCGCCGACCACGACGTCCCGTTCCAACGAGCGATCCGGTTCGCCGTCGCCCCGCTCGCCGTCGTGAACGCTCCGCCCGCATAGAGCCGCGGTCCCGACCCGTCGTCGAAGGACGTCAGCGAGTACACCCAGCTGTTCATCCCCGTTCCCACCGCCGACCAGTTGGTTCCGTCCCATCGCGCCACACCAGACACCGGCACTCCCCCCGCCTCGGTGAAGTTTCCACCGGCGAACACCTCGTAACCCCGCACCGCGATGGCGCTGACCGCCGACAGGAAACCGGGCCGGGCCACGCCGGCACCCAGGGTCGACCAATCCTCCCCGTCCCATTGCGCAATCCCCGCCGCGTTCACTCCGCCCGCCTTCTCGAATCGGCCACCCACCAACAACCGACTTCCCGACCATGCCAGACTCAGCCCAATCGGTTGCGCCACCTCCACCACGTTCCCCAAACCGTCGCCCAACGCCGACCACTTCGCGCCATCCCAGACCGCGATGTTGTTCGCCGAAACTTCATCCGCCCGATCAAACACGCCCGCCACATAGACCCGACCATCCGGTCCCACCGCCAACGCCCGGATCGATGGAGTCGAACTGCCAAAGACACCGCCGCCCAGCCCGGACCATCGGATGCCATCCCAGCGCGCCACATTCCAGGCGGGTCGATTTCCCGCGAGACTGAACATGCCGCCCACATAAACCACTCCGTCCGGCGCCACCGCCAGCGCCAGGACCTGCCCGTTCACGCCATTCGTTACGCCCGTTCCCAGCGGATGCCATTGGCTGCCGTCCCAGCGCGCGATGTTGTTGGCCGCGATCCCTCCGACTTCGCTGAAACCGCCGCCGACAATCAATCCGGTCGGGTGCACGACCATGGCTGAATAGGAGGAAGAGGAGTCGGAGCCCAGCCCCCAGGGTTCCACCTCCCACCCTGCCTGCAGCCCGGAAGCAGCGACCATCCATCCCCACATCACCGCCAGAAATCCCCACAGACGACGCATATGCATCAACCTGCCAGAACGTCGCCCCGTTGCGAGGCCGCACTCCATCGCCCGATCCGAGATCCGACCCGGGAACATCCTGACCCCGTCACCAACCCCGGAGGAGTTGGACAAGTCGTGATGCACCCGTCGGAACTGAAACAGGTTGTGGCATTTTGCCAGCATGGTAAAAGACCATCATGATCAAAACTCAGATCCAGTTGCCGGATCAGCTCTACGAGGCTGCCAAACGGGTTGCAGCCGAACGGGAGCTTTCACTCGCCGAAGTCATCCGGCGGGGAGTGGAATACATCACGCGGGTGTACCCTCCGTTGGATCCCACGGTCTCAGCAGCGAGCTGGGAACTGCCCCCTGCCAAGGCGCTGGGTGAGTTCATGGCCCCTGAACGCGACTGGCGCGAGCTGGGCAACACCCCTCATGACCGCCTTTGACACCAACATCCTCCTGCACGCCCATCATGCAGGCAGTCCGCTCAATGCATCGGCGCGAAGGTTCCTCACGGAGGCTTCAACCAGGGAATCCGTGGTGGTGTGCGAACTCGTTCTGGTTGAGTTGTACGTCCTGTTGAGAAATCCAGCCGTTGTGCGGAAACCACTTTCATCCGCAGCGGCAGTTGAAATCATCGCCCCGTACCGTCGCCATCCTCGTTGGCGATTGGTGGAATCGGCCGAGATCATGGGGCGGATCTGGACGCTGGCACGGGGTCCCGGCTTTGCCCGTCGGCGGATCTTCGACGCCCGCCTGGCGTTCACCCTCCAACACCACGGCGTCACCGAGTTCGCCACCATCAATGTGAAGGACTTCGATGGGCTCGGTTTCCAGCGGGTCTGGAACCCTTTGTAGGGACTGGATCGGGAGACATCCCGACCCGGCGCACCAGACCCGATGCTCCGCCCACCTCTTGCGGCTTGAGTTTGGCCCGGCATCGGTTGTGGTGAAGCCATGAACCGGAATCTTCCTCGTTCCACCCGTCGGCGATGGCCAGCCTTCGCCCGGAAGGTGGCCATTCGGGTCAGATCTATCCAATGGACATATCAGCGGCGAGGCCAAGAGCGACTGCGAATCTGCAGGGTCAGTCCCGCATTGCTGAGGCTGGATGTCCTCGTCGCCTTGCTGCGTACTGTTCACCACCGACCGCACGGGTGACGTGACCAATCTCTCCTGGACCGGCCGCGGCGTTGTCACTTCCGGCCCACGCTACTTGCCCATTCACAGTGCCGAGGGCGCCATGGTGATCGAAACGGTTGTGAGAGGTGGTTCCACCGTGTCGGCCCTGATGAATCCCAACGGGATTCCGGCCATAGCCCAGGGTTGCCGAGCTGGCGAGGTTACC
>CAZDYB010000757.1:0-2343 GCA_964509045.1 uncultured Akkermansia sp. | reverse complement strand
CGAAGGCATTGCGGAAGAAGATCCAGCCGGAACGACCGATCCAACTGAATCGTTCAGGCTTAGCCTGGCGGCTTGCCAAGCGCTTCAGGCTCCGGTGTCCGGGGCGGTGGAAACGGTCGTCAACACAGAGGGGAAGCGAAGGCGACGGCCGCGAATCAAAACCCGAAATCCTGCGGTGTCAGCCCGGATTGGCGGATGATGCTGCGGGTGGTGCCGATGGGCAGTTCCTTCTTCGGATTCGGGACAATGGCGATGCGGCCGGCGGCGTTCTTGCATTATCCGTGGCTCCCTCGCTGGGTGACGAAAACCTTTCCATGCTCCAGAAGCACACGGATGACTTCCGGGGAACCGAGTCTTCTAGGCATTCACCGTCTCCAATCCGATACTGACATCCGAGACAGCGGTGAACGGCGGGGAGGTCTCACCCTCGAAGTAAAGCTCCACAGCTTCCTTGAGGTTCGCGACGGCTTCCTCCCGCGCGGAGCCGAAGCTGGACACATCCACGTTCAGGCATTGGGCAACGTGAAACTCGTCCTCGCGATAGACGCAATAGGCGATGGACCTCATGAGCTGACGGCTACCATGCAGGGCCGGCGGGAGCAACGAACCAGATTTCGCGGCCACTTCCCGGACAAAATCCCCGACACGCCATTCGTGGTTCAGGCAACGCCATGGATCTCCGAACGACGAGTCGCTCGAATCTTCACGAAGGGTTGGGACACACATCCAGGAATGGAGCCGAAGGAACATAAGATCACACCACTGAGCAGGCCCAACCCCCGGATCCCCTCGGTGTCGGAGTCAGAGTCGGAATCGATCCCACAAAGGCGGCGAGTCCAACCCGCCGCTGCTTCCCCGCTCCTTTCCGTGTCTTTTCGTGCATTTCGTGGTCCAAAACCTCCATGGGCTTTTCCCCCACGAAACACACCAAACACACGAAAGCATTCTCTCCATCCCGACCCCGATCCCGACCGGAACCCCATCCAGCGCCATCGTCGATTTCCATGTCGCATCCCCCCAAGTCCGGCGTGGGCCAAGGGTAAGCCACCGGACTCCTTCGGTGTCGGAATCGGCATCGACTGCCCTCATCCCGCCGACCCACCGGCCCCGTTCCCCGCGCCATTCCCCGCTCTCGACACGCCCCCGACCCGTCGGGAATCCTCATCCCGCCTGTCCGAGCTTCCCGGACCCGCGTTCATGAATCTCGTCCAATCCCTCCTCAAACCCGAATACTGGTATCAGCCCAGCCAGATCTGGCGCCGCATCCGGCGCACCGGTCCCCTCCCTGACACCGCCTGTGTGCAGGTTCCCTGGGGCCTGCCCATGCACATCAATCCCAAGGAAGCCGTCGGCCATTCCCTCTGGCATCTGGGTGTCCTTGACCTCGCCGCCTGCGAGGTCTGCTGGCGCCTTCTGGATCCCGGCGAATCTGCCGTCGATGTCGGCACCAACATCGGCGCCTTCACCAGCCTGCTCGCCCGCAGATCCGGTCCCAAGGGCCATGTCTGGTCCCTCGAACCCCATCCCCGCATCCACGCCTCCTTCCTCCAGAACCTCCAGGCCTGGCGCGATTCCAACGTCCCCATCGCCACCATCCATCCCGTCACGGTCGCCGCCAGCGATGCCGCCGGCACCGCCGATTTCTTTGAGCCGGCCCATTTCAGTTCCAACGCCGGCACGGCCACCCTGGTCGCCCAGTCCGATGGCCGTCGTCTGACCGTCCAGACCGGTCGACTCGACGACCTGCTCCCCGCGGGACAACGCTTCGGGGTGGTCAAGATCGATACCGAAGGCCACGAACCCGCCGTGCTGCGCGGTGCAACCCGTTGCCTCTCCAGCGGCGCCTTCCGCGACATCGTCTTCGAGGAACACGACACGCCCCCCACCGACACCACCCGCATCCTCACCGAGGCCGGCTACACCCTGTTCTTCATCGGTCGCACCTTCGGCGGTCCCTGCCTCACCCTGCCGTCCGACCGCGCCACCCTCCCCTCCTGGTTGCCCCCCAATTACCTCGCCACCCTCGATCCGGTCCGTGCCCAGGCCCGATGCAAAAACCCCGGCTGGCAGGTGCTCCAGTCCCGCTGACTGCCATGGAGCCCGTCTGAAATCTCCAAGGGGCGCTGTTCCCGCGCAGGAGATCCGAGTTCCCACCTTGGAATGGCCAGCACGCCCATTGACCGACTGACGTTTGGTTTCGCCAATGGCCTCCTGCGCAGGAACCCTTCGGGCGACGGGAGGTTTGACTGGAATCCATCGTTGTTCGCGCCGTATACCCCACAGCGGGACGCGTCGCGCACGCCGCCGCGTCCCGCCCAACCGCTCGTCGCAGCACCCCACGGA
>CAZDYB010000756.1:0-2355 GCA_964509045.1 uncultured Akkermansia sp. | reverse complement strand
CCCGCCATGCACAGGCGATCTTCCCCGGTCACCCGATGCGCCTCGCGGGCGAGTCTCAACAGGACTTCCTCGGTGACAACCTGGATGGAGCGGGCGAGGTCGGCGTGACGGGTTTCGATCCGTTGTTCACCGCGCCGGGGTGGTCCGCCGAAGAGCCGATCGAAACGCTCGTTGGTCATCCGGAAGCCGCGCAGGAAATCGAAGTAGTCCAGGTTCAACCGGAACGATCCGTCATCGCGCAGATCCATCAGTTGATTGCGGATGACCTCCTGGTAGGCGGGCTCTCCATAGGGCGCGAGCCCCATGAGTTTGTACTCACCGGAATTGACCCGGAACCCGCAGTACGCGGTGAAGGCGGAGTACAGGAGACCGAGCGAATGGGGGAACCTCTGTTCCTGGATCATCTCCAGATGGTTGCCTTTCCCCCGTCCGATGGTGGTCGTGGCGTACTCGCCGACGCCATCGACGGTCAGGATGGCTGCGGAGGAAAACGGAGAGGGAAAGAAGGCTGAAGCCGCGTGGGCCTGATGATGTTCGGTGAAAAGAATGGGGACGGACTCGGCCATTCCACCGAGTTCCTCCCGGATCTCCGCCTTCACATTGAGTTTGGATGACAGCCAGGCGGGGGTGAACCGGAGGAAGGTCGTCAGGCCGAGCGGCGCCACTCCGACGCACGTCTCCAGGAAACGGGCGAACTTCGGAATGGGCTTGTCGTAGAAGACGACACCGTCGAGCTGATCCGCGCCGATCCCGGCCTCGGCAAGGCAGTATCGGGCGGCTTGGACGGGAAACCGGTCGTCGTTCTTGCGACGACTGAACCGCTCCTCCTGGGCGGCGGCCAGGATCACGCCGTCACGGACCAGGGCGGCGGCCGAGTCGTGGTAATAGGCGGAGATGCCGAGGAGATGCCGCATGAAGCCTGGATCCCGTCTCGATCACATGAACGGGTACATGAAGGGCGCGAGTGCTGAGCTGGAACTGAAGATGATGAGCGCTCCAAGCAGGAGCAGGACGATCACCACCGGCATGAGCCACCACTTCTTCTCGCGCTTGAGGAAGAGGAGGAATTCACGAAAGGCCTGCCACATGGGGAACTCCGGTGTCGGGATTGTGATTCACCCCACGCGTCGCCGGTACTCGGCGACGCGTGCTGGATCCACCTGGTTGTGGCTGAACTCCGGCGCGCGGAGATCCTTGCCCATGGGAACACGGGTATTGCGATACTCCATGCGACTCTCGACCGATCGACTCCCGCTCACATGGATCTCGCTGGCACCCGTGGCCTGGAGGATGCGTTCGACGTTGCGTTCCCGGATTCCGCCGCCGGGCATGACCACGATCCGGGCCGCAGCCTGTTTCACCAGGGCGGCGATGGCTTCGACCCCTTCCAGGACGGTGGGTTCGCCACCTGAAGTCAGCACCCGATCGACGCCGAGTCGAACGAGGGTTTCGAGGGCCTCACCGAGGTCCCGGGTCATGTCGATGGCCCGATGGAAGGTGACACTGGCAGGCCGGGCCAGGGCGATCAGCTCAGCGGTGCGGGGTTCGTCGATGGAACCATCCGGCTTCAGGATGCCGAGGACGATTCCGGCAGCTCCGAGTTCGCGGGCGATGCAGATGTCCCGACGCATGACTTCGAACTCGCAGTCCGAGTAGCAGAAATCTCCTCCCCGGGGACGGATCATCACATTGAACGGGATGGCGACCGCACAGGACAGGGCTCCGATGAGCCCGGCGCTGGGGGTGGTTCCTCCTTCGAACAGGTTCTGGCAAACCTCGAGCCGATTGGCTCCACCCGCTTCAGCGGCTCGGGCCGACTCGACGGAGTCGACCAGCACCTCGATGACGACCTGCGGTTGCATGCGTCCAGCCTATCCCAGGGTTGGCCTGGGAAAGGAGCGGATTCTGCCGCCACATGGCTACGGCGTGGCTGGGCGACGATACTGGAACGGGAGGCTTCGGCTGACCTCAAGGATCAGCGAACGGACGGCGTATCCGTCCTCTTCGACGCGCGCGGCGATCTCCTTCACCACCGGCATGTCGTAGTGCTCCAGGCCACGGCCCAGCGCGTAGGAAAGCATCTTCTCGGTGAGGTGTCGGAGGAAAAGGTGGCGCCGATCCATCAGCGCCCCCTTCAAGGCCTCGGGTCCGTCCACCACCTGGCCTCCCGGCAGCTCCCCACTGGCATCAACCGGCTTGCCATCGATCTGATCCCTCCACCGTCCGATGGCATCGAAGTTCTCCAGCGCAAAACCGGGTGGGTCGATCTGCCGATGGCACCCGGCGCATGCGGCATTCTCGCGATGTTTCTCAAGGCGCTGCCGCAGCGTGGTCGCGCCGCGGATGTCCGGCTCG
>CAZDYB010000755.1:1959-2364 GCA_964509045.1 uncultured Akkermansia sp. | reverse complement strand
CCTTCAGGCCGACGGCGCCGGCTCGATGCGCCCTTCCCGCCCGTTGCAGTCCAAGCCACGAGACTCCATTCCCCGGACATCCCCCGACATCCGCTTCATCGCCTTCCCCTCCCTCGTTCCCCATCGTCACTCCATGGACATCCGGCCAACATCGGCTCCCATGAAGATCACCCGTCCCAAGCCAAAGGCCCGCCCAACCCAGGCAACCCTCGACCCCTCCCAACCCGACGTCGTGCTGGTCGCCGTGACCGGCATGTCCCCCGCCATCCTCACCGAAACCCTCTGGGCCCTCGCCCATCGACCCGAACCCGTCATTCCCACCCGCATCGTCGCCATCACCACCGCCCAGGGTCGTCAACGCCTCGCCACCCTCTTCCAACCCACACCCAGCCTCAAAGACCAATC
>CAZDYB010000755.1:0-1949 GCA_964509045.1 uncultured Akkermansia sp. | reverse complement strand
GCCCTCCGATCCGCCCTCACCCGGCAAGGTCACGACATCAACGGCCGACTCCGATTCGGGATCACCGGTGAAGATGTATCGGTCATCACCGACATCGATCCCGGCTCCGGCGCCACCCATGAACTCGCCGACATCCGATCCGAAGGCGATCACCGCGCCGCCGCCGACACCATCCTGGAGCGGGTCCGTTCCCTCGCTTCGAATCCGGATGTACACCTCGTGGGCTCCATCGCCGGTGGTCGAAAGACCATGGGCGCCCTGCTCTATGCCGCCTTCACCCTGGCCGCGCGCGAGACCGACCAACTCACCCATGTCCTGATCAACGAACCCTTCGAAACCCTCACCGGCTTCTGGTTCCCCACCCAACCCGGAGGCCCTCTGGTTGCCCGCGACGGATCCCAACACGACCCCGCCCTGGCCCAGGTTGAGCTCGCCGACCTCTCCTTTGTCCCGCTTCGCAACCTCTTCCAACGCGAACTTGGCCGCGGCGTCGGTTCCTTCTCACGCCTCGTCGATGCCTGCCGCTCCGAAGTCCGACAACGCGCCTCCGAACAGATCCGTCTCACCATCGATAAGGCCGCCATCCGGTTGGAACTGAACCAGACCGTCCTGCGCCTCAGCCCTCGCGAACACCTGATCCTCCTCTTCTTCGCAACCCGGGCCAAGCAAGGCGCCCCACCCTTCGCCGCCCTCAAGGAGGCCACCTCACCCCTGAACCAGTTCCGACAAGACCTCGCCACCCAAGGCCGCACACCCCACAACACCAATGGGCGCCCCACCTCCCCCTTCGCCAACCCCGTAACCGACGAGGATCTCCGACGCGCCCTTTCATAACTGCGTCATCGCTTCAACGCCGTGCCGCCCCACGGGCCAGTCCTCGCCGCCTGTCTTCCCAGCCGTGGCCACTTCGGACTCAACCTCTCCGGTCCCCAGATCCATCTCCGCTGATCCGTCCGCCCTCCCCATGCCCACCGCCGTCATCCTTCAACCCGATTCCCGCGTCCGCCTCGAACGCGAACACCTGGAAGTCGTCGGTCGCGAACCCGATTCCACCGACGAGACCCTCCTGCGTGAAATCCCGCTCCGCGATCTCGACCGCCTGATCCTCGCCGAAAACGTCCAGATCACCTCCCAGGCCATGGGCGCCGTCCTCCGACGCGACATCCCCGTCGTCTGGCTCGATGGCTCCGGTCGCTATCTCGGCGGATTCGTCCCCGCCACCCCCGCCCACGGTGCCGCCCGCCTGCTCCAGTACCAACGCACCCTCGACCCGCAATTCGCCCTCCAGATGGCCGGACGCATCATCACCGCCAAACTCTACAACCAACGCCGCGTCCTCCAACGACTCCAGGCCTCGCGTAACGCCGAATCCACCAAAACCGCCCCCAACAATCTCCCCGATCTCAAGGACACCTTCATCCTCCTCGATGACCTGTTCGGCCGCCTCCGAAATGCCGCCAACCTGGATGAACTCAGGGGATACGAAGGCGCCGCCGCCGCCCGCTACTTCTCCGCCTGGGCCGGCTTCCTTCCCGATGCCTTCCCCTTCGAACGTCGTTCCACCCGTCCACCCCTCAACGCCGTCAATGCCTGCATCTCCTTCGGCGCCACCCTCCTCTACAACGAAATGGTCGCCGCCTGCCACGCCCGCGGTCTCGACCCCGCCCTCGGATTCCTCCACGTCACCGAAGATGGCCGATGGTCCCTCGCCCTGGATCTCATCGAACCCTTCCGTTCCGTCCTGGTGGAGGCTCTCGCGCTCGACTGCTTCAGCCATCAGATCCTCAACACCTCCCACTTCGAAAAGCGGGACGGCGGGGTGTTCCTCAACGATCCCGGCCGACGCAAGTTCCTCCTCCAGTACGAACGCCGGATGGAACGTCAGTTCCTTTCCGAAAGCGCCGGCCATCGCACCAACCTCCGAACCCAACTCGATGAACAGGTTCTCC
>CAZDYB010000754.1:0-2366 GCA_964509045.1 uncultured Akkermansia sp. | reverse complement strand
GAAGGCATGCAGCAGGAGGGCGGGGATTGAAATGATGAGCCCGAATTCGGTCGTGATCAGTGCCTCGGAAATGCCGGAGGACATCGTCCGGGGATCGCCCGTGCCGAACAGGGAGATGAGGTTGAAGGTGGAGATCATGCCGGTGACCGTTCCCAGCAATCCCAACAGCGGCGCCGCCGCCGCCGTCAGCGAGATGAAGGGCAGGTACGATTCCAGGACCGGCTTGGCCGCCAGCATCCGCTCGTACAACACTTCTTCGATGTACTCCTTCTTCTCGTCGGCGTGCTCGATCGCCGTCCGCAACAGTTCACCTGCCGGACCAGAAATCCGCGAGGCCTGCGCAAGGGCAGCCTTTTGATCCCCCGCAACCAACTTCGACAGCACCACTTCGATATCCGCCGGGCTGGCCACCCGGAATCGCGAGATCTGTATCCACTTGTACACGGCCACGACCAAGGCCGCGAACGCCAGCGCCAGCATCGGCCAGATGATCACCCCGCCCTTCTTGGTGTGTTCCCAGACGGATTCCTTGATCGACGCCATCCGCACCGCGTTGCCCAGGGACGAATCCAACAGCAATGTTCCCTCGCCCGTGGTCGCCAGTGCCCGGATGCCCGCACCGTCCAGGTTGCCGAGCGGAAACAGGGTCGGGTCCGCCTTGTTCAACTCCTGCTGCACCAAGCCCACCGACTCCGGCGCCGTACCCGCATAAAGTGCCACCGGCCCGATCAACGCCACCGCCCCCTTCTCCAGCCGACCACCCGCGGTCATGACCTCGGCTTCCAGCCGTTCACCCCCGGCCGCCGCCTTCAATCGGGAAATCGACGCTGTGATCAACGCCGCCTTCTTCTCCAGTTTCTCCGCCACCTCAAGATCCGCCGAGGCACCCGCCTGATCCACCGCCGCCAGCATCGGGGCGAACCGGGCCTCTTCCACCAGATGGATCCGCGTCCGGAAAGTCCTCGCGTACTCGCCCAACAACGATTCCAGGAACTTCACTTCCTCGGTCCGCGCCCGCACCTGGGCCTTCAAGGCGTTCAGCTCCACCAACTGGTTTTCCTGGAACCGTTCCAACCGCTGCGCTTCCACCCGCCTGTCCAACAACTGCTGCTCCAACCCGTTCACCTCCCGCACCAAGGGCAGTTTCTCCGCCTCGATCCGCGTCCGCAGCGTCGCCAGTTCCGCCAAGGCCTTCTCCAGGTCACCACGGGAACCTCCAGCCACCCCTTCCAACCCCTGTCCCCATACCGTCGTCATCCCCATCCCCAACAACGCCAGAATCAGATATCGCTTCATGTGTCGCTCCTTTCCCAAGCCTCAACGGATCACCATCGGCAACCCCACGAAGGCCGCCGGTTTCTGTGAGCGATACATCGCGATCACATCCCGAACCGAACCACCAATCCCGGGCCGGATCTCCCATTTCCAACCGGTGGGATCCGGTATCCCCACCCCCGCCAATTCCCCCGTCGCATCGGCATAATAGGCCGCCCCCAGTCCCACATAGATCACATCCACACTGATCAGATCCCCCTTGGCATCCGGTCGCTTCTCATTCGCCACCGCGATCGCGTTCTGGAACTTGTCCACCTCGTTCAACAACGACACCACCGTCTGCATCCGTTCCGTCACCTGCGCACGGGTCGACGCGGGATCTTCCGGCAAACGATCCACCAGGGGTTGCACATTGGCCCGCAACGGAGCCGGCAACAGCGGCAGCAAGGTCTTCACTTCCCCCTCCAGCCGCGCCACCACCTCCCGCGCCCGATCCAACCCGGACGCCATCCGCTTCAACTCGGCGTCCGCCACCTCACGCTCGCGATCCGCCACCGTCGAGTTGGTCGATACCCGACCCAATTGCGCCCGCACCGACGCCAACTCCCGCTCAAACAGCGCGCGGGTCTGTTCCAGCATCTCCTTCTCAGCCCCCCACTCGACCTCCGTTCGCGAAATCAACTGCCGCGTCTGCACCCATTGCCCCAACACGTCCCGCACCGATGCCACCGTGGCCTCGGCCCCGCACAGAACCGATCCCGTCAGCATGACCCCCAGTCCCGTCAGGGTCGTTTTCCCGCGCTGCTTCCAACTCCTCATGTCCGGGCAGGCTCCAATCGCCCGGCGACATACCGATGTCTGAAATGTGACAATCAGGCCACGATATGCCCCGGAGAGGGTATGATCGATCCGCCCTGTCTCCAAAACGTCATCCTACCGCCATCGGATCACCCGGAACCACCGCCAGCGTCACGGTGTCCGTCCAGTCCAACCCGCCCGGTAAATCCAACCGCACGTCCATCGTCCAGGTCACCTGATTGTCCGACTCCCGGAAAGTGGGCGATGCATCCGGCGGAATCAGCACGTCCACG
>CAZDYB010000753.1:0-2371 GCA_964509045.1 uncultured Akkermansia sp. | reverse complement strand
TAGGCCACCCTTCCCGGATCATCATTCCGTCGCCGAGCCAGTTGCCCGGAATCCCATCCCACTCGACTCGTGGACCCACTGGCGTCCTGGACCCCGCCGTTTGCAACGGCCGACCGACCATTCGCGAGGGACCCAATGGGGTCAGTCCCGTATGTTTGACATTGTCTCTTGATGCTGCCCGAGGAGCCCACCAGTTCGCCACGGGCCGGAACGGTCAGGCCTCGAGTTTGACACTCGTATGCCCGCGGCGGGTAGGCTTCCCGGACGGCGCGCGAAGCAGGTTGACCACTCGATCAAGTCCGGGCGCCCAATGGACCTGTTTGCTCGGATGCGGATTGGGTGGACGCGAGTCGCCGGCGCTGGGAGCCAACCCGATTGGCCGTCTGAAGTCGACCCCATGGGTACCCAATGGGTTCCTGAACCGCATCGGCTCGACCAAATCCCCACATAAAGCCTCCCCGCCCGGGCCGGATCCAAAACATTGGTCGGAAAGACAATCTGGCATGAAGGGAAGTCCACGCATCCCCGGAACGGGTTCCCGGCCCGCTCTCCCGACTTTGCCGTGCGCGGGATCGTTGTCCTTTCCTTCGTGGGCCTGCGAGCCAACGAAGCCGTTGGCGCCGCCCTGGGTAAATCGATCAGCAACCGAACCCCTTGCAATGGGCTCGGGCTTGCGCGGGAAACCACCACCCGTCATCAGCAGACCATCCAGATGCGACCCCATTGATTGACCTCCACTTCGGGTTACACCCCATTGCCGGTCGGGTCTGCGAGGTCTGATGTTAGGCAACATTATGTTCAGGATCTTCCGCAGCCGTGCCAGCGTTTTCGTGACACCGGCCAGCACCCCTCTTTCCGCTCACCCGCGTCCACAGCTCGTCTTCGCGCTCAGCCTCCTGATGACGGCCAACACCGCGGTCGGTGCGGACGCTCCTGTCGTCCTGGGATCCGCCGGAGACTTTGCTGTTCTGGCCAAGTCAGGCATCAGCACGGTTCCACCGTCCTCGGTGGTGGGAGACATCGGGGTGAGCCCTATCGATTCGACAGCGATCACCGGCTTTTCCCTGACCTTGGACAGTTCCGGGCAGTTTGCCGAATCGCCTCAGGTAACCGGAAGGATCTATGCGCCCGACTTTGCATCTCCGACGGCCACCACCCTGACGACTGCCGTGTCGGACATGGAGACGGCCTATACGGATGCAGCCGGACGTAGTCTGCCGGATTTCACCGAGCTGGGAGCCGGCGACATAGGTGGCATGACCCTCGCACCCGGACTCTATAAATGGGGCACCGGCGTATTGATCCCGAGCAATGTCACCCTCTCGGGCGGACCCGCCGACATCTGGATCTTTCAGATCGCCGGGAATCTGACCGTCGCCGAGGGGAAGGCAGTCATCCTGCGCGGCGGCGCGCAGGCCAGAAACGTCTTCTGGCAGGTGGCTGGCGGTGTGGGGGTGGAACTGGGCACCACTTCCCATCTTGAAGGCATCCTTCTCGCCCAGGCAGCGATCAGCCTGCGAACCGGCGCATCCATCAACGGCCGGCTGCTGGCACAGACTGCGGTTACCCTGGATGGCAACTCGGTTGTCGCCTACACGGCCTCAACGGTACGACTTCTCTCCGCGGTCCAGCTCGCCGGCCCGTACCTCGATGTCACCAGCCAAACTTGGGATCCAGCGACCCGGACCGTCTCCGCACCCCAGTCCGGCGACCTGAGATTCTATCGTCTCACGGCAGACACCTCGCTGATGATCCGATCCATCGCCGTCGAACAGGGGACCGTGGTCATCCGATACGAATGACCTGACCGCGAAACGGAAGACCTCCGATGGGTCTGCGGAAGGGCGAGACGGCGAGGACAGAGAACGAAGTGAGGCAATGGGCTCCGTGATCCCTGTCGTGAAAACATCCGATCCACACCCACCGATCACGCTCGTACCAACCGACGGGGTTGACGCGGACGGAGAGCACCGGACACGATCTCCAAGTCCACCTGCGCAGGTGCCCAGGGTTATCGAGTCTCCATGCGGTGTCATCTCCGTCGGGATCCATCTCAGCCCGGGGTACAGGTGAAGGCGGACGACCGGAAACCAATGACCAGAATGCCTGCTCCTCCACTCCCCTCGCACCTGGAATCGCTTCCATGAAGGTCGCGTTCGTCGCCCGCTATGGTCCCCCGGAGGTGGTCGTGTTCCGCGAGACCCCCACGCCGTCGGTCGCAGCGGGAGAAGTGCGCATCCGCGTCCTCGCGACAGCGGTGACGGCAGGCGATTGGCGTATCCGCAGCGGCGTGATGCCACGTGGTTTCGGCGCGCTGCGGGGGATCGGGCTCGGGTTCGGCGGCCCGCGAAAGGGCGTCCTGGGAACCGAC
>CAZDYB010000752.1:0-2371 GCA_964509045.1 uncultured Akkermansia sp. | reverse complement strand
GGTTGTGGCCGGGCAGGTTCTGGCAGTTCTGGAGGAACTGGACGACGGCCTTCCAGTCCACGTCCTGCCTGGGTCCGGTGGACTCGCCCGCCTGGAGATGCCGCGTGTAATGCAGGGCTTCCAGTGCGGTCAGCGTGTTGTTCATGTCGGAGTGGGCGTACTTGTCGCCATATCCGATTCCTCCGTCGAACGGGGAATCCGTCTTCCCGGGTTCACCGAGATCCATCTGCGACCGGACCACGAAGGCCCGGGCATCCCGGAGTATCCCGTCATGGGCAGGGTTGCCCGACGCGGCCAGGGCGACCATCGAGAGGGATGTGTTGTAGTTGATCAGGGACGTCCGGTAGAGGCTGCCGTCGGGTTTCACCGATCCGAGGATGAACGCGTATCCCTTGGCCAGTGAGGCAGGGAGATTCGTGCGGAACCGTCCGGTGGGTTCGCCCATGAAGGCGGTCAGGACCAGTGCGGTGGGTGCGACGTGGTCCTGGGTGGACCACCATCCGTCCGTGTTCTGGCTGGCGAGGAGGGAGGCCAGTCCCCGGTCGATGGCGTTCTGGATCTCGTGGCCGAGCGACAGGTCGATGGGCGACGGAGGTCTTGCGACCTTGGCCGCGCCGTCAGCCAGCGACTGGCTGGCAAGGAGACAACAACCCAGGACAAGGCAGGTGATGGGAGCGGGCCTCGGGGGTTTCATGGAGAGGTGGGTTTCGGTGACGCGGGCGGCATGGGCTCGTCGAGAAGGAGATGGATTGCGGTCTGGTTCGTCAGGACCGGTTCCAGGAACGCGGTCAACTGCCCCAGGGTGAGGTCCGACCCGACGAATGCCATCATGACATCGGGACGGGGACGACCCGAACTGCGGGTGCGTTCCCGATCCGCTTCCAGCTCACGTCGCAGGTCCGTCGGGTCGAGGATCGGACGTTCGAGGAAGTGAAGCTCGGAGCGCGAGGCTCCTTCCCTCCAGACCGAATCCACCAGCAGCAATCGGCCGGAGATCCGTCCGTCCTTCTGGTGCAGCGCGAGTTCCAGGGGATGAAAGAGGCGTTCCTCGCGATCCAGGAGCTGCCGGTCCGGAGTGAAGGCGCGGTAGTAGGGATCCCCGGGAAGCGGAGGTTCGATCCGTATCCCCTGCTCGCGATCCAGCGAGGCGAGGATTTCGGCCAGGGCCTGGGCGGACGCGAGACGGATCGCGGGCGACCATTGGAGTGTGAGAAAGGGGGTCTGCTTCTGACGGTCGAGGGCAGCGATCGCGCCCACCACGGAGACGAGCGAACCATCCGGGTTGAGGACGGTCGAGCCGTCGAGGAGTTGAACGCGTAGGTTGGCCAAGGCCTCGACCCTGGATCCGGGCCGACGTTCGGTGCGGGGATCGGCATCCACCTGAAGGACCAGATCCTTGAGGCCGGATGAGCCGACCGGGAGGAGGGGCTCGATCAACAGCGTCAGGAGTTCGCCTTCGGGGATCGGGATCCCTGGGTTCACGATGGTGTTCCGGTAAACACTCTCCTTCGATGCCAGGCGTGGCACCTCGAAGACGGCATGGGGGGTGCTGAAGAGGGATGCGATCGCCATCGGCTGGAACGCGTCGGCTGCATACCCGGCCCGGCGGGGATCATCGGGATCTGGAATCCAGCGGGAGCCCGTGAAGAGGAATCCGTCCCGTGGAAAGACAGCGCCCGTGCGGCGATCGATCAGCAGGTTTTCGACACGGATGGGCGGGCGGTTGGTGGCGAGGACGCTGAGGAGAAAGCGTTCCCCCTTCGCCCAGAACCGGTGGGAAGGCGGATGGTAGGACTGGCCCGGTTCCGTCCCGATGAAGCGGAGTGCCTGGTGGATGTCGCTCGGCCGGGCAAAGGCGATCAGCAGGGCCTCATAGCCGTGTTCGCTGAACTCGCTGACGATCAGGAACTCGCACGGAGCATCGGGACCGACGGCCGAACGTTCCACCCACACCTCAAGGCGACGCGTGCGTCGGTCGGCGACGACACCCGGGAGAACGAGCCGGTTGGTGTCGCTGGCGGACCGACGGAGTTCGTCCTGGTGGATCCCGGCGACGCGAACCCGGTTTTCCTGATGGCCCTGGGGTCGGGTCTTGTACGGGTTGTCGATCTGGGCATGCACGGCCGCCATCGCGAGGAGCAGGACGACGACACGGTGCAGCAAAAACATCCAACGAACGCTGGTCAGGTCAACCGATGGTGTCAACGCCCTGTCGAACGATGCCGCACATGCGGCATCCCCCCTGCATGAAGGACCCGCCTGAAGTGGACGGTCCCGAGACGGATCACACGACGGCACGCAGGCCACAGCAATCGATGCAGGGGAAGGAGTCGCCGGGTACCTTTGCACACCTGCGCACCGGACGGCGATC
>CAZDYB010000751.1:0-2373 GCA_964509045.1 uncultured Akkermansia sp. | reverse complement strand
GCGGGTTTCCTCGGGGGGGTTTTCGGTAGTGCCTGGTTCACGGGGGGGACAAAAGGGCCGCCACCGCTGGTGGACGGGAACATGGGCGGCGACGACGGGAAAACGGGGGGTTCCGGCGACCAGCGTGGATCGGATGTGGTTAAGGTCGTGCCGGTGACCGGACCCGAAAAGCCGGATTGGGAGAAGGCATTGGGAACCGTTGAGGCGCGGGGACTGGTATCCCGGATTTCACCGGGTTCCCTCGCGACATCGGCCCGGATGAGGAGCGGGGTGGAGGCCTGGTGGAGCGCGGTTCCGAGGATTCCCGCCGATGTCTGGCTCAAGTTGGAATATCCGGCTCCCGGGCCATTGGAGTGGGACGGGGCGGTCGTTGGTGTGTTGGAGACCGAGTACGCGCGGCGCGTGGGTTATACCAATGCGCTGGCCGCGCTCAGGGCAGTGCAGGGTCGGATACCGACGGATGCGGCGCGGTCTGTCGGGGCGCTGGGTTGGGGGCAGCCGGATCTGGAAGGGATGTTGACGGCGCGCGGGTTGGTGGAAGCGAGGGCGTTGGTGGAACGAATGGGCACACTGACCTTTACGAGTGGGTTCAATCCGGGGCCGGCCTATGCGACGGCATTGTCCAATGCGGTGGCGACGGTCGGGATCAAGAGTGACCGGTTTGCCGGATGGAGCGGACTGAAGCCGGCGGAGAAGTCCCGGGCGGTGGCCACACTGGGATCGGTATGGCGGACGAACATCCAGGGCTGGGCGGCGTTCAGTGCGGGTCCGGATCCGGCGATTGAGCGGGCCTTCGGAGAGCTGGTCCGGTTTGCAGGGACCAACCAGGCCTCGGTTTCCAATCAACTGGAACGGCTTCGGGGTGACATCGGCGAGGTCCAGTTGAAGGCACGGACGCGGGGGTTCACCGAGGAAAAGGCTCTGCGGGACGCGGAGTTGCAGGTGCTGGCCGGACTTCGTGGGGTGACCAATGAGCTGGAGCGGATCCGCAGCATGGCGGCGGATCAGTTGGAGGAATTGCGGCGGCAGGAAGCGGCCCGGCTGGATGAGCAGCGACGGAAGGAATTGGAACGGCTCAGCAAGCAGGATCAGGATTGGGCGACAGCGGCCGATACGATGGGGCGGACGAATCTGGTGCAGGCGGTGCGGCAGTTGGAGGAGTTGCTGAGGGCGGAGGAAGGCAGGGGCTTGGCCAGGACCAATTTCCCGACATCGGCGAAGTTCGTGACCGACAGGAAGTCGGCAGCGGATCGGTTGGCGGAGAACCTCCGCAACGACGCGGAGTGGGTGGGGGAGGCGTCCGGACCCGAGGCCAAACGGGATCCGAAGACGGCTTTGACGACACTGCAGCAGCGGTTGCAGGGGAAGGCCACGAATGACTTCCCGAAGTCCACGGTGCGATTGCGGGAGTTGGGTCGGGAGGTGGCGGTGATGGAGGATGGCGAATGGGCCCGTGCGGCATTGGGTCTGGCGCGGACTGGAACGTTGGAGGATGCGATCGAATCATTGACGGAGAAGGGGGTGGGTGGGGCGGGTGGTACGGGTACGAATTCCGCGGCGTTGCTGGTGAAGTTGAATCAGGCGAAGACGTGGCTGGGGCAGGGGCCGATGGCGTTGAAAAGTCCGGATTGGAAGCCGGCGTCCACCCGACCGATGCCAACGACTGCGGACTGGATGGAGTATGCCGACGTGAAGAAGGGGTTGGCGGCTTACGACGGTCAGGGGACTGCCTGGACGAATGCCGTGATGCAAGCCGGTCAGGTCACCGGGTTTGGTGCCAGGGAACAGTTCACCCGGTTGCGGGAACAGCTCAATGCGGGGGAGTTGGCGAACAAGACCGGTTTGAGGACGCAACGGGAGCGGGCGGAGACTTTGGTGACGGCCATCGGGCTGATCGAGAGCGGGCGGGCGGGCGGGACTGCCTCGTCCATTGCCAACGCGATAGCCGAGGCCGAGAAGCATCGGGAGATCAAATATTTCAGTAATTTGCTGCCGGCGTTGGAAGCGGACCGGACGAGGTTGAAAGAGAACGAAGACCGGTTGGCCAGGGAGCAACGGGAGAAGGAGGAGCTGGCAAGGAAATCCGAGGCGATCAAGGCGAAGATGGTGGAGATCGCCGAGAGCGTGGGCGGGGTGAAGTTGTTTGGGCGGGATATTCGGAGGGTGGCAGGCGTGACGGCCAATGTGGCCCGGGTGAAGAAGCGGGATCTGGCGACCCAGGAACGGGCGTACTTCGAGTTGAACCCGGACGATTCAACGGTGAGGGCCGAGGTGCAGGCGTTGCAGAAGCGGTTGGACGGGATCATTGCGAACGACTGAACCTAGAATCGGCAGTTCATCTATCCGCAGATGGCGCTGATGGCGCAGATAGAC
>CAZDYB010000750.1:0-2373 GCA_964509045.1 uncultured Akkermansia sp. | reverse complement strand
ACGAAATACACGAAACACACGGAATGGGCGGGGGAGGGTTGGTTGGGGGCAGCACCCGGATGTCGACGCGCGATGGGGGATGTTCGCGCGGAGCCGCTGAGAACACAGGGAACGCAAAAGGGCGGGGAGCCTGTCCCCCAATCGCTCACGCAACGCCCACGAAGCACACGCAAGGCGATCGGGTGGGAGTGGCGAGTGTCACCTATTGAAATGAAGTCCCGTTACCTCGACTTCGACACGGGCTGGGATCACTCGAGGACGAAGGAGACGTCGGGGCTTTCGAGGCGGAGGGAGTCGGGGAGGTTCTTGGGGTCGAGCTTGACGAGGACGCGATGGCGACCGGGTTGGAGATCGACCTGGGAGTTGCCGGGGCCGCCAGTCTTCTTGCCATCGATCCAGAGTTCGGCGGACGGGTTGGCGCCGAGGATGAATCGGGTCGGGCCGGCATTGCGGACATCGATTTCGGTGCCGGCATACACGGCGAGGCGGCTGGTCCAGGCCTGGGCCCTGGTGACGGACTCGATCAGGGGACGGGTGATGGTTCCGCGCACAAGGGCGAAGGTGTGGACCCAGCGTTTGTCGGTCCAGGGCGCGGAGATCGGCCAGGATTCCTGACCGTTCTGGGCGTCGGTATGGACGGTCTGGGTCAGGCGCCAACGGCGGGCGATGCCACCGCGGCTGGCGTCGTAATCGCCGGGTTTGCCGAGTCGCGAGAGAAAGGCGTAGAGGTCGAGCTGTTCCTGTTCGGTGAGGGGATCGATGAGGCCTGCGGGCATCAGGGAGGCGGTGCCCTGTTCGCGTTTGGCGATGTCGGCCTTGGCGATGGCCTGTTCGGCACCGGCAGCATTGCGCAGAACGATTTCCTGGGGTGTTTCGCGGGCGAGGGTGCCGACGAGTTCGCTGTCGTCCTTCAGGGTCAGGACAACGGAATGGTAGCCCTCCTTGATCTTGGCATTGGGCAGGAGGATGGATTCGACGAGGTAATCGGCCGGGGCACTGGCGCCGATGGAGGTCATGTCGGGCCCGACCTTGCCACCGGCACCGCCGATGGCGTGGCAACCGACGCAGCCGAGGGCGTCGCGGCGATAGATCATTTCGCCGCGGGCAGGATCACCGGACTGGAGAGCGCGGGCGGCGAGGTCGCGGATGAGGTTGGCGGTGAATTCCTGGGCTTCGGCAGAGAGACCGGCGGCCTTGGAAAGGGCGACGATGAGTTCGACTTCGTTGCGGCCGCCTTCGCGTCCGGCGCGCAGGCCGGCGCGGGCGACGGGTTGGGGAATGAATCCGGAGGCACCCCCGGCGAGCCGGGCATCGATGGAATCGGCGAGGGATTTGCCGAATCCCTTCTGGGCCAGCAGCGCGCGCCAGAAGGTCAGGGCGGAGGCTTCGTCAGGGATCTCGGGGAGCAGGGCCAAGGCGGGAGCGAGGGCGGCGGACGGATCGAGGGCGGCGAGTGCGCCGACGGCTTCGGAGCGTTTCTCGCGGGAGCCTTCGGAGGCAAGCCGGGTGAGGAGGGCGATGACGGGGGCACCGCCAATCTGGCGCAGGGCGTTGAGGGCGGACTGGCGGACGGGGGCGGCGGAATCGTTGAGGACGAGTTCGCCGAGGCGCGGGACGCGGGAAGAATCCTTCAGGATGCCGGCCCATTGCGAGGCGGCTTCGCGGACGCCGGGTTCGGTGGAATTGAGGAGCTCACCCAGGGCGGCGGTGCCCCCGGCGGGAGTGGCTTTGCGGAGGCGTTGGGCTTCGACAAGGGCGCGGGCGGCGCGGGTGGCGGCGGGTCCGTCGAAGTGTTGGGCGACAAGTTGGTCGAGGAGGAGACGGAGTTCGGCAGGACCGCCGGCTTGGCCGATCAGTTCGATCCAGGAGCCGGCGCCGGAGCGGTCGAGCGGACGTGCAGCGAGGACCTTGGCGAGGACGCGACTGGCTTCGGCGGCGGGGATGGCCTTGAGGGCGAATTCGAGTTGGCGTTCGCGTCCTTCGGGTTTCCAGGCACCGGATTCGAGGGCCTCGATCCAGACCTTGGAAAGTTCGTTGATGGTGAGCCAGAGGGCGTAGTCGAGCTGGGGATCCATCGGCTTGTCGAGGATGGCCAGGGCGAGCTCGGCGGCGCGGGCTTCGGGGATGCGTCCGAGGGCGCGGACGGCTTCGAGACGGACGGCGGGGGATTCGTCCTGGGAGAGACGTTCGAGTGCGGGCAGGCGCGGATGTTGGGCGAGGGCAGGACAGGCGGCGAGAAGCGCAAGCGCCAGGAGACGGGAGACAACAGGACGTGGCATGGCCCAAGGCTACGGGAGGCGATGGATGCGGAACAAGTGCCGTGGAAGGGAACGGGTGTGGGGTGGGGTGCCCTTTCAGGGTTGCGGATATAGG
>CAZDYB010000749.1:0-2375 GCA_964509045.1 uncultured Akkermansia sp. | reverse complement strand
GTTGTTCCTATGGGGATTGCGTCGGCGCGGATATGACCTGTCGATCACCTGCCATCCCCAGGGACGTCGCGTGTATCGCTGGGTGACACGACTGATCGGGGCGCGACGTCGGTTGTCGCACCGGTATGAGAACGAGTCGTGGTTGGACCGGTGGTTGGTGACAGATTCGCTGGATCAGGATTACGGGGTGGGTTGCGCCGAAAACAACCTGCGCCTGTTGGAAAGGGTGGGGTGCCCGGTTGAACCCGGTCCGTGGACCTATGGGTTGTATCTGGAACCGGCGGAGGTTGAATGGGCGGAGATTTGGGAACGGCAGGCGGGCCTGGCAGGGAAACGTTGGGTGGGAATCCATGTGGGGTCGGGCGGGACGAAGAACCTGGCCTTGCGACGCTGGCCCCTGGTTTCGTGGATGGCGTTGGTGCAGGGATTGAAGGCGGCCCGACCGGAGGTGCGGGTGGTGGCATTCGGCGGCCCGGACGAACGCGAGGCGCACGAACGCTTGCAGAAGCGGTTGCCGTCAGGAGCGGTGCTGTTTCCGCCCACCCCCGATCTGCGTCACGCCGCGGCCCTGGTGGGACGGGCATCGGCATTCGTCAGTGTCGACACGGCCTTCATGCATCTCGCCGCGGCCCGGGGCGTTGCGCATCAGTGTGTGATCCAGACGCCCACGTTGAATCCACCGGTTTATCCCATGCGCCCGGACTGGACCTGGATCCCCAACCCGGCCGTGGGGGATCGTGCGTTGGATTATTATCGGTACGACGGCAGACCGATAGCGGGTACAGCCACGGAGTTGGAGCGGATCATGGATTCGGTGCGGCCCGGAACGGTATTGGATGCGGTACTGGCGGGGATTTGAACCGCCGATTTCGGTGAGGGACTGGGATTAGGGGGCCGCAGATTTCGCAGATTCCACAGATGGGAGGAGGGGTTGGGGGGCCGCAGATTTCACGGATCACGCAGATGGGAGGAGGGTGGCCGGGCGGGTGATTGACGGGGGCGGGGGAGTGGGTTGGGATGGATCTCGCCGGTGTGGGATCCACACGGGCAAATGGAGAATCATATCATGAAGATCAAAGCATGGGTGGGTGTGTTGGCGTTGGCAGCGGTGACCCTCGTGGGTTGCACGAAGAGCGGCGTGGACACTTCGAAGATGGAATCGAGTTTTTCGGATGCCGAACCGGGCGCGAAGACGACGATGGAACAGGTGGTGACGGCGGTGAAGGCGGGGGATTACGCCGGGGCATTGGCACCGCTCCAGACCCTGGCGGCGAATGCGAAGCTCACGCCGGAGCAACAGCAGGCTGCGAAGGACCTGATGACCCAGATCCAGGAACAGGTGAAGGAGGCCGCAGCCAAGGCAGGTGAACAGGCCAGGGAAGCCGTGGAGAAGGCCGCCGACAGCACTGGCAAGGCCCTGGAAAACATCGGGACCAAGCTCCAGAAGTAACCCATCCGCAGGGATCCGCGGTGACTCCTGGAAAGGAGTCACCAGCGGATCACCCGGACGACGGTTCCCTCGGCGAGGGTGGCCTGGGGTGGGACATCGACCAGGCCGTTGGCTTCGGCCAGGGACGACAGGATGTGGGAAGCCTGCGTCCCGGTGGATCGGACACCGCCATCCGGTTCGATCCGGACCCGGATGAAATGTCGGCGTCGGTCGGGATTCGTCAGGGGATTGAGCAGGATGCCGGGTTGGGTCGGGGCGGTGGTGTCGGTGGCACCGGCGAGTTGGCGCAGGGCAGGGAGAACCAGGAGCAGGGTGGTGACGAACGCCGCCACCGGATTGCCCGGCAGGCCGAGGAGATAGGTGCGGTCGCGTCGTCCGCAGAAGAAGGGTTTTCCAGGCTTCATGGCGATGCGCCAGAAATCGAGGTCGAAGCCAATCGCGATGGCGGCTTCCTTGATGAGATCGTGATCCCCGACCGAAGCGCCCCCGATGGTCACGACGACCTGGGCCTGGTTGGCGGCCTGTTCGAGGGCGGCGCGGGTGGCATCGGGGTCGTCGGGGACATGGGATGAGTGGATGACCTGGGCGCCGGAGCCCGCGATCAGCCAGGCAAGGGGGCCGAGGTTGGATTCGTAGATGGAACCCGGGGGAAGGAGTTGTCCGGGGGGACGGAGTTCGGATCCGCATCCGACCAGGGCCACCGTGGCCGGCGTGTGGACCGGGATGGAGTCGAGACCGGCGGACTGAAGCAGGGCGAGGAGTTGGGGGGTGAGGAGTTGTCCGGCCCGGCCGATGCGGGTGCCGGATCGGATGTCTTCGCCGGCGAACCGGATGTTTTCCCAAGGTTTAACCGGGTCCAGGATGGCGACGGTGCCGTTGGAATCGGTTTCGCAATCCTCCTGCATGATGACGGCGTCGGCGCCGG
>CAZDYB010000748.1:0-2378 GCA_964509045.1 uncultured Akkermansia sp. | reverse complement strand
AAGCTTCAATATTTGATTTCAGAGCCGCCGGATGAACCGCTCGCAGTCCGGGTCCCGGGTTTGCCGCTCCTCGATCCGCTTTACCTCTTGAACCGCCGCCGAACTTCAATCCAGCAATCCGTCCAACCAACTCCGAGAACCTCCACCCACCCAGCCTCACCGCCACGTACACCACCGCGTCCTGCGTCCAGTCCCCGTGTTGGACCAGCACCTTCTGCCATTCCAATTGGAAGCTGAATGGGGTGCGGCGGTGAAGTCTGCCTTTCACGGTCACTGGCGGGCGGTTAGGTTTTTGGGCGGGTCAGCGGGTAGTCGAGGGACGTCAATCCCCGAGCCGTCAGCAACCCAGCCCGCAATGATCAGTACCCACAAAGACGAATTGAAGAAGTCTGCCCGGACGAAGCTTGCTGCTGCGGAGGTTCTCGTGAAGGGCAAGGCCCCGCACCCCGGGCCCGCGGCCTACCTGATCCATGTGACCTTGGAGTGCGCCATCAAGGTGCGGATTCTCGTCAGCCAGAATGCTGAACGGACTGAGCAGCTTCGAAGCGGCCACGGCATGGACGAAGCTACGTTCGAAGGGTAGTTCAGGGGACGGCATGGTCACAACCTTCACCATCTGGCGAAGGTGGCTGGACTCCAGAGGCTTTTGGTCACCAAGGATCGTGAGGAACTATTGGAGTCGGAGTCTTGGCGGGCCATGGCTGGAGACCGGCCGTATTCGCTCCGTTACGGCACCGAGTTGATCAGCGATTCCGAGGCTGAGGATCACCTCAAGCTGGCCAAGGAACTCACATTGCTCATTCTCGGAGAAGCAGCATGAAGAGACATTCCAAGGTGTCTGGGCAGGGAATGCAGGAAGTGGCTCCGACCCAGTACGGGATCGGGCAACCCCGGAGCATGTTCTCGGCGGCGTCGTTCTTTGATGTGCTGGAATCGCCGCGCGCAGCCGCGTCGGATGCGCGGGGTGAACCCCAGGATGTTCCCAAGAGTCCGGCGATCGTGGCCTTCTACGGGTTCAAGGGCGGGGCTGGGCGGACGATGGCGTTGGCACATGTCGCAATGCTGCTGGCGGAACGCGGCCTTCGTGTGGCGGCGCTGGATCTGGACCTCGAGGCACCCGGACTCCATGTCGCTCTGGGCGCACCGGAACCGAGCGATGAACGGAAGGGAGTCGTCTCGCTGCTGCACGAAGTGATGTCGTCGGGAGCTGGCCAACGCGCGCGTGTGCTGGACCACGTCGAGGTCCTGCCGGCGAGGGAGGGGGTTGGGAAGGTGCTGTTGATGCCGGCAGGCAAGATCTCCCGGCGTTACCTGGCCCAGATCGAAGAGTTGGGCTCCAACCTCTGGCATGCCGCAGAGGTCTCGCCTTTGGATCGGGTCTTCGACGGCCTCCGCCCGGAGGTGGATGTCATCCTTGTGGATTGCCGGACCGGCTTCAATGGCATGTCGGCTTCGATCCTCTTTCACCATGCGGATGTCGCCGTGATTCTCTTTCCGCTGTCCGAGCAGGTGTGGAGTGGAGTGGACGTGCTGCTGAAAGCGGCGGCTTCGGCCCGGACCAACCGCGACGGCAGGCCCGGGTTGTTGTTCGTGCCAAGCATGGTACCACCGGGGTCGAGCGGGCAGGAGAAGACGGAACGGTATCTGACGAAGTTGGGAGAGGCCTACGATCGGATCCTGGGGCAGGCGGCCGTCGATTCGGAAGACGAGGATGCCGATGGGGCGATGGTTCCCTGGCTCCATGGAGGCATCTGCTGGGATCCGCGGTTGTCCGCCGACGGCGGAGTCCGCCAACCTTTCCATCCCGGTGGGCCTTGGGGCCTTTTCCAGCCATTGCGGGATCGTTTGGTTGCCATCCTGGACCTGAAGGTTACGGGAAGTCCCAAGGTCACCCCGCCGTCAGCGGAGATTCTGCACGAGTTGTCCATCCATCCCTCCGCCGCGTTCGCCGAGGACCTTGCCGAGGAAGCGATGCAGGCGTTTCTAGTGCCTTCTCAGAGCGTGAAGGCGGCGGTGGACCGCCACACGGCGTTGATTGTTGGTGCCAAAGGGGCTGGCAAGACGCTCTTGTGGCGTTATCTGGTCCGTGAAAAGAATGATCCATTGGTCCCGCTTCCCGAGCATACCGCATATGTCGTGGGACATGCCCCGAAGCTGGACCTTGATCCGCAGCGGATGAACCTGAGCGCGGATGCCTTCAAGGAGTTGGAGAGGGATGCCGGGATGCAGAAGGCTTCGACGCACAAGGCATTCTGGCTGGCGTACGCACTGGTGCGTCTGGGGCGTCATGACCCGAAGATCCATGAGTGGCTCGGTCCAAAGCTTCCGGTGCCTCTTCGTGCGATGTGGCGGAAGAAGCTACCGGTGCATGAGTTTCT
>CAZDYB010000747.1:0-2380 GCA_964509045.1 uncultured Akkermansia sp. | reverse complement strand
CCCGTCGAAGATTTCGAAAGAAGGAGATATCGTACCCAGAATTCGGTTGTTGGCCGCATCATCGCTGTAGAGCTGGTTTCGCTTCAACGGATTAAGGGCGTTTGTGTTTAGCAGTGTAGGTTCTCCATTGGTAAAAGCAGGGATCGTGGGGTTCAAATACAGCATATCGCTTGAGATGGAACCGATAGCAGGCCTAAGGTTTTCAGTAAAGGATGCCGTAAGGTTATAATCTACGATCAACCTGCCATCAAAAGCCTTTTGGTTCATGTTCAACTTTCCGGAATAACGGGTAAGCTCGCTGTTCTTTAGAATACCTTCCTGCTGTTGGTATCCAAGCGAAGCGAAATATGAAAACCGCTCCGAATTGGCACCACTCATGGAAAGGCTGTAATCCTGCGAGCGTCCCACCTGTGATAGCTCCTCCTGCCAATTGGTATTTCCTCCAAAATCTTCCAACGCCCCTCCAACGGCTTGCACTTGTCGACGAAATTCGTCCGCATCGAAGACATCGATTTGCTTGGCCATTGAGGACCAAGCAGTGGAGGCCGAAAGGTTTACTTGTGAGGTTCCTGATTTTCCTTTCTTGGTTGTGATTACCACAACCCCATTCGACGCCCGTGACCCGTATAGGGCTGTGGCACTAGCATCCTTCAGTACATCGATGCTTTCAATGTCATTTGGATTTAGAAAATTAAGCGGATTTGAGGCAATGCCGGTGTTGGCGTTATCAAGAAGAAACCCGTCCAACACGTACAGCGGTTGCGTACCGGAACGCAAACTTCCAACCCCTCGGATGATTACATTTTGGTTGGCTCCTGGCTCCCCACTGGTTGATGTGATGTTGACCCCTGCGACCTTTCCCTGAAGCAAATCCACCGGACCCACGTTCACACCGCCATTGCCGACCTGACCCAGGGCGGTCCCAGCCCCCGGACCTGCAATCTGTACGTGATCACCTTCCGGAGCGTGCTGAAGCGTGCCGTCGAGGAAGGACTGATCCACGAGCTCCCCACCCACGGATTGCGCCCCCAGAAGGTCAGCAACCGAAAGCGCGAACTCCTTCCCTTGGCTCGCTTCCTCACGGTGCTGGCAGCTGCGGAGGGTGCCACGAAGAATGCCACCCAGTTCGTGGACTACTTCCGATTCCTCCTCTACAGCGGCGCCCGCGAGAAGGAAGCACTCCGGATCCGCTGGTCAGACGTGGACTTCACCAACGCCCAGGTCGCCATTGGGGCCGATGGCTTGGCCAAGAACCACGAGGTTCGCCGGGTGGACTTCAACCCCGAATTGGAACGTCTCCTTCGAGGTATGCACGCTCGGCGGGCACCGGACTCCCTATGGCTGTTCCCATCCCCGCAACGAGGTTCCCATGACCTTCCATCGAAGACCTTCCGGGAAAGCCTTCGACTCGCCTGCAAGGCCGCGCAGGTCGAGCTCTTCGGGTTCCATGATGCCCGGCACTACTTCATCTCCCAGTGCGTCATGGCCGGCATTGATTTCATGTCGATTGCCGCATGGGTCGGACACAAGGACGGAGGCGTCCTGATCGGCAAGGTGTACGGGCACCTGGCGGACGAACACCGAAAACGGCAGGCCCAGCGCCTTTCCTTCCAACCGGAGGTCGAGGCCAACCTGATCCGCCTACCGAATCAGGAGGCCGTCGCGTGACAAGGTGGCGAAAGGGCCCGGACACGGACTTCTCCGGAATCCCTGACCACGAGTTGGAGGCGGCCTGCCTTTGGGAAATGCTGCGCGGAATGCGGTCAGAAGGTTTGCCGGCGGTTTGCTGCGGACGGTATGTCGGGGTGGTTGAGGCTTGGCGGGAGATTCTGGAACCACGGGTGGCTGACCTTCCTGCTGAACTCGCGCCTCGGAGGTGGTTCCCTGACTCGTCCTGGAAGGAACTGGATGGCCGGTTGCGTCGTCTGCTGGCTCGGCGCGTGAGCCCTTCTGCCTTCACGGTGATCGACGGGGAGATTGCCTCGTTCGTGAATGAGCAAAAACGGTGGCCATTCACAGAGGATGCCGCTCCAACCATGGGAATTCTCGGCGGTACACTGGCTTCATCGTGCGCCCATGAACCAGAGCGCACCAAGGACTACAGTTGGCGCCTTTCGTCCGTGCCTGCGGGGCCGGAAGAGCAGTGCGTGGCGGCGACAATTGATTGGTCCAAGGGGTTGTCGAAGATCCGCAGTGATTTCAACAAATGGCTGCTGGCCCACGCTCCCCCGGGAACCCCAGGCACGGGGGATGTTCGAGACCCGAAAGCGCCCGCCAAGGGAACTAAGACAATCGAACCGTTCCGCGCCTCCCTGAAATGGATCTCATGGACTCGCCGTCTCCAAATGGGTGAAACCGTCGAGAATATCTCGTCTGGGGG
>CAZDYB010000746.1:0-2383 GCA_964509045.1 uncultured Akkermansia sp. | reverse complement strand
AGACGCGTGGGAACGGCGCTTTCTGGGCGGTCTGACGCAGGATGCGGACGGGAATGGGGACGGTGACTTGTGGACGAATGCGGAGGAGTTCGAGATGGGAACGTCCCCTTCGGGCATGGAGACCACGGTGCTGGAGGATGTGCTGGGTTCGAGTTGGGAGAACGTCCAGCGGGATCCTGCGCTGCCGGGCCAATGGGTCGTGCGCGATTTCGGGTCCGGCTTCCGAGGTGCGTGGGACAACAGCAACGACTTCCGCGAGGCGGCCCCAACGGCACCCGCTAACCTGTTCGTGCCGGCCGATCAAGCGGTGGCGAACGTGAGCTTTGAAGGCTCGCGGTTGATCATCCGGACGAATGTCTGGCAACCCGCCTGGAGCAATTTCACGGCTTCGGCGGTGTTCAGCGTCGGCGACAACGACGGGAGCTGCATCTACTTCCGGTACCTGAACGAATCGAACTGGTATCGGGTGACGATCGTGGCGGAGGACAACAACCTCGCGTGGCGGGCGCCGTTCGGCCTGAGCGTTCAGAAGCGGTCGAATGGCATCTTCTCCGAATTGGGCTGGGTGCAGTCCATCGCCACGGACCCGTCCGACGCTTCCTTTTACAAGCGGGTGCGCCTGTCGGTTGCTGCCAATGGCCCGGAGTTCACGGTAATCGCGACGGGCTGGAATGCGCAGGTGAGCCCGCCGGCCTGGGATGACGCCACCGCGGTGGCGCTGAACATTGTGGACGCGGACCATGCCGACGGCCGGTTCGGGATCGGGTCGTGGGGCCAGGGCGGCGGAGCGACAGCCACGGCGTCGAACCCGGTTTCCGCGGGCTTGCTCATCGAGGATGTCGTGGTTGAGGTGGATGGAACGGCCGTGTTCACGGAGACCTGGGAGGGACTGCCCCTCGCGGCTGCCCTTCCGACCGGTTGGAGCAACGCCTACACCGGAACTGCGGCCGGCACGTGGCAGCAGTCGGCGCATGGCGCGATCATCCAGACGGCGGGTTTTGCTCCGGCAACAACCGGCACGCTGGTGGCTCCCAAGGCGGACGCGGAGACGTCCGTTCTGGTGGGGCCGGAGGTTCCTCAGGCCGCCTACCTGCTGTCCTTGGGTTTCCATCCGTTCGACAACGATGGAATCGGATTTGTGTACGACTTCGTCGACACGAACAACTACGCCCGCGTCCTGTTCGTGAGCGAGGCCACGGGAACCGGACGCATGCCGCAAGGAATCAACGTGAGCCGGAAGGTGGCGGGGGTCTGGGCGGATGTCGCCGCGGGTCAGGCAGGGTTCATCTACACGCCCGGCCAACCCTTCGAGGTCATGTTGGCGCGGGGAACGGACGCGACGACCCTCATTGTGTGGAATCAGGATTCCCCGGGCAACCGTCGGACTTTTGGCTGGGCCGAGTTGGAACCGGTCCCGGTCGGCGCCCGATTCGGATTCGCGAGCTGGGGACAACAGGATGCTCATTTCACCCGGTCCACCGTGCTCCGCATTCCGGTGCCCCTGGTCGGTGCCGCTCCCGAATTCGCCGGAATCGTCGTGGAGAATGGGCAGGTGCGACTGGCGATCGCGAACCCCGACCGCCGTCTCTATGACGTGCAGTCGGTGGATGTCTTCGGGGCCACCAACTGGACGACAGTGGCTGCCGGGTTGGATGGGGAGTCGTGGACCGCTCCGGCCACCGACACGGAGCGGTACTATCGGCTGCTGCTGCGCTGACATGCCTTCTTCCGCCATGAAGTCCGGCAGACACAATCCGGAGGGATTCACCCTCATTGAACTCCTCGTGGTGATCGCGATCATCGCGATCCTGGCTGGCATGCTGCTCCCGGCCCTTGCCCGGGGCCGGGAGCGCGCCAATCGCATCGCCTGCCAGAACAACACGCGCCAGATCATGTTCGCGGCGCACCTCTACTCGGACGACTATCCTGATTATTATTATAACACCGCGACCATCGGGAGCGACGAGGCTCCGGTGTCCTTCTATCCGCGGTACCTGCCGAACGTCCGGTCCTTCCTTTGTCCAAGCACCAAGAACCGCATCAACCTCGAAAAGAAGGATCGCACAGGAAAGCTTCTGGACCTTGCTGTGTCTTCATCCGGAGACCGACTCTACTCCAAGGGTGGGCACAGCTATGAGTTCTTCGGAATCTTCGAGCGCGAATACCTGAACGGGGTGCGCAAGAGCCCCAAGACAACCGGTTTTGCGCCGACCGAGGTGGTCATCGTCCTGGATGCAGACGATAATCTTCCGCACATTTCGAACGATGCCAACAATTCGCCGGATCCCATCAACAATCATGGGGAAAAGGGTTGGAATTGGGGATTTGCGGACGGGCACGCCCAGTGGATCACCGCGGAGGCGACTTCGGACGCATTGCATCG
>CAZDYB010000745.1:0-2384 GCA_964509045.1 uncultured Akkermansia sp. | reverse complement strand
CGAATTCGACTTCAGCCCGTGATAACTCACGGAAATAGCGCGGCGGGCTACACCGTGCGGCGTTCCTTCAGAACGCATCGGCATCCGTGTTTGATACCCGGGGTTCCACCCCGGGCTGGTATGCGGTCGCCCCTTCGGGGCGGGGAAATGCCCAAAAGGGGAGTGCAAATCACAAACAGCCATCGCCCCTTCACCGGCTCAGGCGGAACATCCGGTGGGGTTGATCGGCGGGGATCAGCATCACGTGTTGACCATCCTGTTGGCCCGGTCTGGTGGGAAGGTCTTCCCATTCTCCGGCGGTGGCGTGGGTGCGGCCCTGCAGGTTGAAACCGGTGACATCCGCACTCCAGGCGAGCCGGATGTTGCCGTCGCCCAGCAGCAGGATCTGGAGTTCGGGTGCGTCGGGAACCTGGATCACGGTGATGGGGAGGATGAATCCGGTGTCGAGTTGGTAACGGGCGTTGCCGGGGGATTCTCCGACGACGGGACTGATGGAGGCGACGATCTCGAATCGGCCACCGCGCGCGGCGCCGCCGCCATTGATGTCGATGCGGACGGCTTCGAGGGAGAACCGGCCGGGATCAGCGGCGTGGCTGACGAGGGCAAGTGCCCACGCGGCGATCTGGATGAGGGTGGAGGGCAGGAGAGATTTCATGGGCGGTCTGGATTCAGGATTCAGGGGAGGACCACCATGACATTGAAGGAGTCGCCCACATCGAAGTCGCCGAGTTCATCCAGGATGGAGGTATTGAGCAGGACCCACCGATTGCGGTTGGCACTCCAGGCGATGGCGAAGTTCTCGTAGGTGTAGTAGCCGGTGAAGTTGTCGAAGTTGATGCGGGGGGTGACGAAGAGGATGGCGTTGGGGTTCCCGTTGCACATGGGATGATCAATGACGGTGATGGTGTTGCCGCCGGGGGAGGAGATGAGGTTGCCGGAGGTGCAACGGTGGATGAAGACGGCGGTGGCGGTGTTGACGCCGGCGCCCTTGACCCGGATGGCGCCGCCATCGAGGGCGAGGGCGGTGCCGTCGGGCTCGGATTTGGCGTAGATGGCGGTTCCGAAACTCTCGGCGCGGATTGCCTCGCCGGTGGTGCTGACGGCCCGGAGACCGCGCGCCTTGCCGACCCCGGTGGCCATCACGGCGGCGTTGTTGGTGTAGTCGCTGAGGAGCCTGAAATTTCCGGCATTGCCCTGGCCGCCGGCGGTCGCGGCGAGGCCGTCGCCGTGCCCGAGATGAACGGCCTGCACGACGGGCACTGCGTTGGTGGAAGCGCCGGAAGTGAGGCGGGCGGCGATGCCCATGCCGTCGGTGCGGACGTCGAGTGCGGTGGAGTTGTTGTTGCGGTTGGAGATGTTGAAGGAGGCGACACCGGAACGGTCGCTGGTGGCGTGGAGGGCCTGGCCGTTGGGGCTGAGGTTGGAGAACCGTCCGCCGTAGGTGGTGCCGGTGGTGGAGGCGGCGTGGCCGCGGACGGCGGTTCCGGAGTTCGAGGCGGTCTCGCCATAGACACCGGCATTGGAGCCGGTGGTGGCGCTGGCATAACCGGCGACGCCCCGGCCGGTGGTGGATCGGCTGTCGCCCTTCACACCCTCCTGGACTCCGGTCTGGGCGTGGCTCCATCCGTAGACACCCGGACCGGTGGCGCTGAATCCGGTTACTCCGGGTGCGGTGGCGGAATCCCCGAAGACACCCGCTCCGGCAGCGGGATGGAATCCGCTGCCGCCGCCATCATTCCGGCCCCAGAGACCGATGCCGTTTGTTTTGAGGTTGT
Organism: uncultured Akkermansia sp.; assembly: GCA_964509045.1. Lineage (GTDB taxonomy): Bacteria > Verrucomicrobiota > Verrucomicrobiia > Limisphaerales > UBA9464 > UBA6176. Next base: position 609 of record CAZDYB010000745.1, on the reverse strand, counting down.
GGGCGTGCAGACCGGCGCCGTTGGCGGTGCCGTACCATTCCTGTCCGAAATGATCATGGTCGGAACGGGCCGCCATTTCGGAAAAGCCCGTGCCGCCGAAACGGAGGCCGAGCTGATTCTGGTCGTTGAGCTGGATGCCGGGACCGGGTGCCGGAACATTCTGGATGGCGGACCACTCGACCTTGGCGACCGAATTGGCGACATCCGCGACCGCGGCGCGTCGGGCGTAGTGGGCATAGGGCGCTGCGGCGATCCGGTGCCGGGGTTGCAGCAGGTTGACATCGCCGGTTTCGTCGCCGGGCCGGACCCCGACTTCCAGCCAGAGTTCCTCGCCTTGAAACAGGTTGGCTCCGAAATCGATCAGCGTGGTGAAGAGACCGTTGGTGACGGTGACGTTGTCATTCAGGACACCGCTGTAGATGGGGACGTCGTTGGTGGGCGAGCTGTAGAGGCTGAAGACAAAGTCATAGACGCCATTGGCAGGTGCGCCGGAGTCATTGAGGCGACCCTGGTAGGTGAACCCGTTGCCCAGGGGAGCGGAAAGGGCGGACAACGCGGTCAACAGGCCGGCGATGCCCAGGGCGAGGGAGGAGGGAGTGGTTCTCATCG
>CAZDYB010000744.1:0-2400 GCA_964509045.1 uncultured Akkermansia sp. | reverse complement strand
CCCCTCTGTCTGTGTGCCTCCTCAGGCGCACGAGCGGCGACGTTCGGTCGCCGTCCCCAGTCCCGACAGGGCGGCGACGTTCGGTCGCCGGAAGTGAGTGGAAGTGACATGACACCTCGGGACCGCAACAGATCGTTGGCAACCGTCCATCGGGTCCTCTGGCAGGGCCAGTGTCCGGATGCGCCCTCCCACCACCCGCCCTATTCCGGCTCGTCCTGCCAGCGCGCCACCAACCGATGCGGGATCCCCAGGTGATCCAGCACCCGCGCCACCACCGTGTCCACCACCGCCTCGACCGTCGTCGGCCGCGTGTAATACGACGGATTGGCCGGCAGCAACGTCGCCCCGGCCAGCAACAACAACTCGAAGTTCTTCACGTGGACCAACGACAACGGCGTCTCCCGCGGCACCAACACCAGCCGACGCCGCTCCTTCAACATCACGTCCGCACACCGCAACAGCGCATCCGAGCTCAACCCATGCGCAATCCGCCCCATCGTCCCCATGCTGCACGGGATCACCACCATGGCATCCGGCGGATTCGACCCGCTCGCAAACGGCAGATGCATGGAACGCGCCCCGTGCTGCTGGACCCCGGGTTGCAATCTCAATCCTCCCGGCAACTCCTCCGCCATCACCTGCCCCGCGTAGGGACTCAGGATGACGTGAACCTCGTGGGCACCGGCATCAATGTTGTCCAACAACCGTTGGGCATACATCGAACCGCTCGCCCCCGTGATCGCGATCAGCACCTTCATGCCCCAACCATGCCTCCACTCCCCCCGGCAGGCGAGGTCACGAGACTCCATTCAATCCCCATCCCTGCCTTCTCGAGTACGGGTACTGATACGATGGAGGGAAACGAAGTTCGGACTCCCGTCGTACCCGTACTCGGGACCGGTCGTTTCCCCTCACACCCCCGGCTCAACCGGCGGCGGCACCGACTTCGTCTGGAACAACGCCGATCCCCGATACCGTCCCGCCTCTACCTCCAGCCGGTATTCTGTCCCGGCCTCCAATGCCCCCACCGGGCTGCGCGGATCCTTCAACGCCATCCCCCGCGGAATCCGCCCGTACATCAGTGCCTTGGTCGGCACCGAATTGCTCGTGCTCACCAGGTTCCACAGGATCTTCGGAGCCTTCGCCCCTTTCGCCGGCTGACTCTCCACCACCCGCACCGAGGTCAACCGATACTCGCCATCCAAAGCAAAGACCACCGGGTAAACCCCCTCGAACTGCTGCATCGAAGTCTCGGCCGCATTGCGTCGCCGGTTGCCCTCCCGTCGCGTGCGTTGCGGTCCCTCGATCCCCCGTTGCCCCACCACCTCCCGCACCTGGGCCTGGATCCGGATCGGCTCCGTCCGCACCCATTCCGTGAAGAAAAAGGCATAGCAGAATCCCAGCACCACCAACGCCCCCAGCATCATCCAGATCCGCGACTTCATGATTCCTCAGGGTGTGTTCAATCCCAGGCTCCGAGCCTCATCCGTGATCGCCCAGAGGTTCAAGGGCGCCAGTGATCCCCCAAACTTCAGGAAACGCACCGATCCATCCGCCATCGCATGGTTCGATCCTCCGCCACGCCCACTCTTCGCCGAATTGCCATGCCGATTCTGGTTCAGTTGCAACAGGTCGTCGTACTGATCGAAATCCATGTGGAAATGCGGCGAATTCTCCTCCTTCTCCCCGAACAGGATTGTCTCCGTCGGCTCCCGGATGTCCCCCTCACGCACCGTCTTTTCCCCCGCACCCAATATCCGGAAAAATGCCCACTCCGCCGGCGTCAACATCCGCCGGTAATGATCGTTCCATCCATTGATCAGATACGACCGCTGCGCGTAGTCCGCCGGATGCGTATTGGACGACATCCCGACAAATCCGCCGCCAAAGGACTTCAGGTTGGGGGGATCCGACGGACACCGCAGGATCTTCAGATCCTTGAAATACGGACGCGTCGCCGTTGGCCATCGATTGGTCACCATCCGACCCGGAAACTGTTCCCGGTTGTCATCCGAGTACATCCTGACCGCCAACCCCAGTTGACGGATGTTGTTCACACACGAGATCCGCTTCGCCGCATCCTTGGCCCGGGCCAATGAGGGCAAAAGCATGCCGGCCAGAATCGCAATGATCCCGATCACCACCAGCAGTTCGATCAGTGTGAATGCCCAATTCCGGCGCCCACCGGAATGTTGGAAACGCATGTCCCCACTGACACCGGCACGTCGTCCAAAGTTACTGCGCCCTTCTTCACACCCCCCTTTTCCAAGCCCGTGACCTCGGCAGAAGTTCCCTCGCCCACTCGCCCCGGAACTCCCATCCTTCATCCGTCCGACGCCTCCGCATGCGCATCCTGATCCTCTACAACACCGCCATGGAACCCCGCTCCATCTCCGGGGT
>CAZDYB010000743.1:0-2401 GCA_964509045.1 uncultured Akkermansia sp. | reverse complement strand
CGCTGGGGATGATGGCCGACGGCGACCGAACTTCGCCGCTCCGTGGGATTGAAAACGGCGACCGGACTGGGCCGCTCCGTGGGATTGGGGTCAGGATTTGCTGCGGGGGCCGAGGTAGGCGGAGACTTCGACCCAGGCCGACATCACTTCGCGCAGGGTTTCCAGATAATCGAGGTGGAGTCGGGCCCATTCGCGGCGGAGGGGCAGGATCTCGGTGAGGCTGGTGTCGCCGGCGGCGAGGCGGAGTTCGGCGGATTGGAGGACGGCGTCGGCGTGGGGCAGGATCTCCTCACGGAAGGAGCGGGCGCGGTCGAGGGCGGAGACGAGCGCGGCATGGGATTGCTGCAGGTGCAGGGCAAGCTCCTGGGTGGTCATGCGGGACCGGGCTTCGGCAGCGAGGGCATCGGAACGGGCGGCCTGGATGCGGCCCTGGTTCCGGTTGAAGAGCGGGAGCGGGATGTTGAGGCCGATGTCGAAGGTGTTCTGGCCGGTGACTTCGAGTCGGCGATAGAGGGCTTCGACCTGGATGTCGGGAATGCGCTCGGCCTTGGCGAGATCGATGCGGGCGACGCTCGCCCGGACATCGGCCTCGGCGATCCGGGCGGCGGGTTGGGTAGAGAGTGAGGCGGCGAGGGATTCCAGGGTGGGGACTTCGAAGGCGTCGTCGAGGCGGCCCTCGACCGAGCCGATGCTGAGTCCGGGTTCGCCGATGGCGCCGGCGAGGGCGACGAGACCCTGTTCCCGGAGCGAGGCGATGCGACGGGATTCGATCCCGGCCCGGGCCAACTCCAGTTCGGCACGGGCGAGGTCGGCTGGGATGGCATCGCCGGCGAGGAGACGGGCGCGGGTGGCCTGTTGGTCGAGGGTGAGGGAGGAGAGGATGCGGGCGTGGGTCTGGAGGGCGCTTTCGTGATGGAGGGCGGTGGCGAAGGCGGCGTGGACCCGGCGATGCAGGGTGCGCTGGGCGGATTCGAGTCCGCGCACCTGGACTTCGCGTTGAAGCCATTCGGCTTCACGGGCCTTGGCGAGGCGATTGCCGAGGGGAATACGTTGGCTGAACCCGGCGATGTATTGGCGGTCGGGAATGGTTTCGCGCTGAACGGGAATCTGCTGGGCGCCGACGATCAGTTCCGGATTGGGAAACGCGCCGGAGTGACGGGCGAGACCGGCGGCGGCATCGACACGGGCGCGGGCCTCGGCGAGGGCGGGATGACTGCGTTCGGCGCGTTCGAAGGCCTGGTCGAGGGTGAGGGACACGGGCGTGCGTGGAGCGGTGGGATCGGAGGCGTGAAGACGGAGCACGGCCCAGGTGACGGTGAGGAGAAGGAGGAACGCGCTGCGGTGGCGATGGCGCGGGGAATGGAAGGGATGGGGCGAGGTCATGGGAGGGCCTGGGTTGGGGTGAAGGAGGAGCGGCCGAACCGGAGGTAAAGGGCGGGGACGATGACCATGTTGAGGACCATGGAGGTGAGGAGGCCGAAGAGGATGACGATGGCCATGGGGGTCTGGATTTCGTTGCCGGGTTTGTCGCCACCGAGGGCGAGGGGGATGAGGGCGAGACCGGAGGCGAGCGCGGTCATGAGGATGGGCACGAGACGTTCGAGGGCGCCGCGTCGGACGGCTTCGCGGAGGTCGGGGACGCCCTCGTGTTGTTGGAGGTGTCGGATGTGGGACACGAGCATGATGCCATTGCGGGTGGCGATGCCGAACACGGTGATGAAGCCGATGATGGAGGCGACGCTGAGGATGCCGCCCCCGGCGAAGACACCGGCGACACCGCCGATGAGGGCGAGGGGGAGGTTGAGCATGATCAGGGCGGCATCGCGCAGGGAACCGAAGGCGAGGTGAAGGAGGAGGGCGATGCCGATGACGACGCCGATGCCGACGAGGGCAAGGGTGCGGGAAGCGGCGGCGGCGCTCTCGAACTGGCCACCGTACTCGACGCGATAGCCGGGGGCCCCATCGATGAGTTGGTCGACCTGTCGACGGATGTCCTGGACGACATCGGTGACACCGCGACCGGCGACGTTGCATTGGACGACGATCTTCCGTTCGACCTGTTCGCGGAGGATCTGGTTGGGGCCGGTGCCGGGCTGGATGCGGGCCAGCGAATGGAGCGGGACCCGGGCACCGGAGGGGGTGTCGACGAGGACATTGCCGAGGGTTTCGAGGGATTGTTCGCCGGCGTGGTCGAGGCGGACGACGAGGTCGTAGGAGGATTGGCCTTCGAGGATGCGGGAGGCGACGACGCCCTGGAGGGAGGCCTGGAGGGTGCGGGAGACATCGCGCACGGTGAGTCCGTGCCGGGCCATCCCGGCGCGGTCGAATCGGACCTGGAGGACGGGCACCTCGGACTGGGTATCGACGGAGAGATCGACGATGCCGGGGACTTCTTCCATGG
>CAZDYB010000742.1:0-2404 GCA_964509045.1 uncultured Akkermansia sp. | reverse complement strand
GGGCTGAATTCCGGGTCCCCGTTGGGGACGCAACGACCCCACCCCCGGGCTGGAATCCCGGTCCCCGTCGGGGACAGATCCAGCCCCACCGTCCAACCCACCCGTCATCCGTGCTCGTACTCGCACTCGAGTCCCATGCCTTTCCCGTCCCATCCCCCGTGCATTTTCGAGTACGCGTACGAGTACGGGATTCGGGGGGGGCGGCCGGTAATTCGCACTCCCACTTCCCCGGGCCCACCTATCGCATCGTCTCGGCCAAGGCCCGCATCCGTTCCCACACCCGCTCCACCGTGATTCCGTCCATCGCCCGGGCATCATGCACCCGGACATGCCAGCCCACCGATCCGGGGTCGCGTCCGAGGCAACGTCGGACCGCTTCCGGATAACCATCCACACACCACTCCATCGCCCGATACGGGCCGGTCAACGCCGGTCGCGCCACGGCGTACAAGCCCACCACGGGAGTCCCCACGGCATGGGCGATGTGGACCGGTCCGGTGTCGGGAGCCAGCAATGCCTCGGCCTTCTCAAAAACGGCAGCCAACTGTCGGGGCGTCGTTCTCCCCACCAGATCCGTCACTCCCTCACCGATCCCGGCCGCCACCGCGTCCGCCAACTGTCGTTCGCCCAACCCTCGCCCGCCGGTCAGGACCACCGACCAGCCCAGTTCCCTCCGCACCCGTCGCCCCAGCTCCACATACCCGGCAGCATTCCAGTTCCGCTCCACCTTGCTCGCCGATGGATTGATCGCCAGGAACCGCCCCTTCGGCAGCCAACCCAACACCCCCTCCCGATCCGCCGTCGTCAGCGGAATCCGACAAGTCCTCACCCAGGCCGACTCCGGCACTCCCATGGCTCCGGCAAACCCAAGGAATCCATCCGCCAGATGCTCGTCCCGCGCCAACACCGTTGAATCCACAAACCATCCCTGGAAATCGCGCGCACGCGCCCGGTCGAACCCGATCCGGTGTCCGCCGGAAATCGCCAGGAGCATCAGGTTTGCCCTCAGACTGGCCTGCGCAGCCAGGATCACATCGAACCGTTCCCCCGCCATCTCCCGCCGGAACCGCCACCAACCGGCCGGTGAGCGGATCTTGTCCACCACCCGGAACCGCACCCCCTCCAATCCCTCCATCAACTGCTGACCCATCCGGGTCGTGATCCAGGTCAACTCCGCCTGGGGAAAGGCCCGATGCAACGTGGCCACCAGCGGCGTGGCCAACACGAGGTCGCCCAAGGCCGAAAGCCGCAACAGGGCGATGCGGCGGGGCGATGCGGGCGGACAACTCACCGCGCGATCCTCCATGGAGGTCGGCCGTTGGACCAAACGAAAACACACCTCGACAGCCGAAGCGGCCTCCCTAACCTCCACCGCTCTTTATGAACAAGTCCCCGCACGTGGCCGTGGTGGGCGCCACCGGAGCCGTCGGAATCGAAATGCTCAAGGTCCTTGAGCAGCGCCGGTTCCCGGTCGGAAAGCTCACCCTCCTCGCCTCCGCCCGTTCCGCCGGTCGTTCCATGACCTTCGCCGGAACCCCCGTCACCGTGCAGGAACTCACCCCCGAAAGCTTCAAGGGCATCGACATCGCCCTCTTCTCCGCCGGTGGTTCCATCTCCCGCGAATTCGCTCCCATCGCCGCCGCCGCCGGATGCGTCGTCGTCGACAATTCCTCCGCCTTCCGCCAGGACGACCGCGTCCCCCTCGTCGTTCCCGAGATCAATGCCGCCGATGTCCGCCAGCACCACGGGATCATCGCCAACCCCAACTGCACCACCGCCATCACCCTGATGGCCCTGTACCCGCTCCATCAGGCCTTCGGTGTCCGACGCATCTTTGCCTCTTCCTACCAGGCTGTCTCCGGCACCGGCGCCAAGGCCATCGAGGAACTCCAACGCCAGGTCTCCGAGATCGCTTCCAACCGTCCCGTCACCCGCGAGGTCTATCCCTACCAGATCGCCTTCAATGTCCTGCCCCAGGTCGATTCCTTCCTGCCCGACGGCTACACCAAGGAAGAGATGAAGCTCCAGTTCGAGGGCCGGAAGATCATGCATCACCCCTCCTTCAAGGCCTCCGTCACCTGCGTGCGCGTCCCCGTCTACCGCTCCCATTCCGTCGCTGTCACCGCCGAGTTCGACAAACCCGTCTCCGTCGAGGCCGCACGCGCCGTCCTCGCCAGGGCCCCCGGCCTCGACATCGTCGATGACCCCGCCTCACAGCGGTATCCGATGCCCCTGTTCACCTCGGAAAAGGACAACTGCGAGGTCGGCCGGATCCGCATGGACTGCGCCCTGGACAACGGGCTGTGCTTCTGGGTTTCCGGCGATCAACTGCTCAAGGGCGCCGCCCTCAACGCCGTCCAGATCGCCGAGGAACTCCTGAAGGATTGATCCTGCCGGAATGCCC
>CAZDYB010000741.1:0-2407 GCA_964509045.1 uncultured Akkermansia sp. | reverse complement strand
GAAGAGGCAGGAGCCGGACTCGACATGTTGGATGGCGAAGGCGAAGGGGCGATCGACGCGGACGACGACGGGGCGATCCCGGGTGATGGGGGCGGCGGTGGCGCGGGCCATGAGGACGGCGGTGGCTGCGGCGGCTTCGGTGCCCTGTTCGTCGAGTTCGAGGAACGTCTTGTGGACCACCTCGTCGATGCAGAGGAGTTCATCCGGTCGACGCGGCGCGATGCGGTCGAAGTTGGCGCTGCCATTGGGGATGTTGAAGGCGGTCTTCATGCCCATGGCCTTGAGTTCGGCGCCGAGTCGGAGGGTGGGCGGCTTCATGCGCAGTCTGGGGAGGCCGAGATCCACCTCGACCCGCGGCAACCGGGCGCATTGGGCAATGATTTCCGGGGTGAACCGGGATTCCAGCGCAGGGAGACTGTTGGTGGGGTCGGGCAGGAAGATGACGAATTGGAGTTGGCCTCCGGAATAGGGCAGTGAGACGGCCTGGAAACCGTCGAACTGGCGGTACCCGAGGCGTTGGGTCGCGTGGAGGGTGGGAACGGAAACCGGTGAACCGAGCGCCGGCTTGAACGGGGCGGGGCGGGTTGCGTTGGTGCGGAAAGCTTCGGCCCAGGGCGCCTTGAGGTGGAGGGCGTTGACCAGGACCAGTCGGGTATCCTCGGAAAGCATGCCGTCGGGGATGAGGTCAGGGATCCTGGATTGGGTTCGTTCGTTGACCCATCGGTTGATGTGCCGGGTGGCAGCGCTGGGGGAGGCCTTGAAATCGACGGTCTCGAACGGGGCCTGATAAGTGTTGGCGGTGAGGTCGAGGAAGGGTTGGAGGACGGGGTAGCCGACCTGGCCGAACAGACGGTTGGCGATCTGGAGAGAGATGGGATCGGCGGGACGCGAACCCGGGCGGGTCGGCCTGGGGAGTGCTCCTGGGGAGTCGGTGGCGAGGGATTCGAGGGCCCGACGGAGCGAGTTGAAGGAGGCGTGCAAGACAGGCTCGGAACCTTCGAAGTGGAGGACCCGGGCCATTTCATCGCGGGTGACGCCATCGGCACCGGCCCAGGTCATGGCGAGGGCGGTCTGGATGGAGTAGGGCGAGAGCAGGAGATTGGAGTTGGGTCGGGCCTGGGCGAAGCGCTGATGGAGTTCGATGCCGAGGCGATTGACCGCGAGGGCGGCGTGCTCGGACGATGCGGGGGATTGGGCAAGACCGGGTTGGGCGAAGGCCGTGATCAGGGGAAGGGCGAGGAGACGGAGTGAACGCAACGTGATCATGCCCTGACAACGTGTCGGGTGGGGGAACCATTAGAAGCAAAATGAAGGGGGCAGGTTGACGGAATGCGGTCTGCGGGTCCTGCGACCGTATCTGGATTGACCTCCGACGGGGCATCGGGCGCAGGGTTGCGGCTGATGAACGATCCGATCCCGAGCGAGGTGAGGCGTCCGCGCGAATGGTTCCGGTTCTGTCCGAACTGCGGGGCCGATGTGGGATTGAAGGAGGGGGAGGTGGCGGGTCGCCTGCGGTGTGGGGGTTGCGGGTTCCTGTATTACTTCAATCCGACGGTGGCGGCGGTGGCGTTTGCTTTTCGGTCGGATGGCCGGGTGTTGTTGATCCGGCGGGCGAAGGAGCCGGGCAAGGGCATGCTGGCGCCGCCGGGGGGATTCATCGATGCGGGCGAACGTGCGGAGACGGCGGTGGAACGGGAGGTGCGCGAGGAGGTGAACGTGGAATTGCGCGAGGTCCGATTCCTGTGTTCGCAGGTGAACACCTATGTGTACGGCGGGGTGGAGTATCCCGTGCTGGACCTGTTCTTCACCGCCCAGGTGTTGCAACCGGACACCGCGGAATCCCTGGATGACGTCGATGGATTCGAGTGGCGCGATCCCATGGGGGTGGCGGAGTCCGAGTTGGCATTTCCGTCGATGCGCGCGGCGTTGCGGATGCTGAAGGAGGGGTGGGTGGCTTGACGGTCCCGGCATCAGGGTGTGGGACCGCGTTGAGGGGGCACCGTCCAGGGGGATTCCGGGCCGGCAGTTGGGGAGGGTGGCGGTGCGATCTCGCGTCCGGTGCTGGCGAGGATCCGGGCGCGCCAGTCGTCCGGGGGGAGGTGGTGTGGGCGGGCCTGGCAGATTTTGTCGAAGCCCGGGAAATTCCAGAGGTTGGGGAAATCCCGGCACTGTTGGGGTTTCACGGGCTGGATCCGGCAATTGGGGCCGTCGAGGAAGACACAGGAGCCGTCGGATTGGTCGGTGAGGGCGAGTCCGGAGCGGGTGGAGTTGAGGCGGGTGAAGCGTGCGATGAAGTCGGGTTCGGACAGGTTGAGATGGGCGGCGATGCGGGTGATTTCGGATGGGGTGAGGGAGACCTGTCCGGGCCAACGGCAGCAGGCGGTGCAGCGGTCGCATTCCCAGAAGA
>CAZDYB010000740.1:0-2407 GCA_964509045.1 uncultured Akkermansia sp. | reverse complement strand
CCTCGTCGCCCTCGTCCGCATCGCCCGTCGCGAACCCAAATTCGATTTCCGCGGGCGCGCCGGTGAGTCCGGCAACCCGCTGTTCCGCGGCTTCGGCGACCAGACCCGCGAGACCACCGAACGTTATGACCAGGCCGTCGTCCGCGTCCTCAACGCCCGCGACGCCTCCGAACTCGCCGGCGGTTTTCCCCGCACCGCCGAGGAACTCTACGCCTATCACGCCGTCATCCTCGATGATCTCGAGGCCGAGTTCTTCTCCCCCGCCCAGGCCACCCTCCTCCAACGCTTCGTCTCCGAACGCGGCGGCGGTCTCCTGATGCTCGGGGGCATGGAATCCTTCCAGGAAGGTTCCTACCACCGCACCCCCATCGGCGACATGTTGCCCGTCCGACTCGACCCCTCACCAGGCGCCCAGCCCGCCGGTCCGTTCCAGTTCGATCTCGCCCGGGAAGGCTGGCTCCAACCCTGGGCCCGCCTGCGCGACAACGAACCCGATGAACGTTCCCGCCTCGCCGCCATGCCCCGTTTCGATGTCTACAATCCCGTCCGCGACCTCAAACCCGCCGCCTCCCTCATCGCCACCGTCACCGACGCTTCCGGCAACCTCCACCCAGCCCTCGTCATCCAACGCTTCGGACGCGGACGCACCGGCGCTCTCCTCGTCGGCGATCTCTGGCGCTGGGGCATGAAGGATGCCGATGGCCGCTCCGACATGGACAAGGCCTGGCGCCAACTCCTCCGCTGGCTCGTCACCGATGTCCCCAACAGGGTCGATCTCTCCGTCGAACCCGTTCCCACCGATTCCAACGGCGCCGTCCGTCTCTTGGTCCGCGCCCGCGATGCCACCTTCCAACCCCTCGACAACGCCGCCGTCACCATCCAGGTCGAGCCCATCGTCTTCGATCTCCCCGCTGGTTCCTCCAACCCACCCCCGGTCCGCATCGACGCCTCCGCTTCCTCCGAGGAACCCGGCCTCTACGAAGCCACCTTCGTCCCCCGCCTCACCGCCGGATTCAAGGCCGTCGCTTCCGTCACCAATTCCTCCGGCGCACCTGCAGGCCTCGCCGAAGCCGGCTGGGCCTCCGATCTCGCCGCCGAGGAATTCCGCTCCCTCAACCCCAACACCGCCCTCCTCGACGAGATCGCCCGACGCACCGGCGGAAAGGTCATCAACTCCTCCGCCCTTTCTGCATTCGTCAGCGACCTTCCCTCGACCCGCGCCCCGGTCATGGAATCGTTCACCCAACCCTTCTGGCACACCCCCGCCCTCTTCGCCCTCGCCCTCGCCTGTCTCCTCGCCGAATGGGGCCTCCGCCGTTGGAAAGGATTGCCATGACCTCCCACGCCCACTCCGTGAAACCCCAGGCAACTGTGGCAGTCGAGGTCACGAAACTCCATCTCCCTCCTCCCGCCCCAGCCTCGCGGCAGACCAAGTCACGAGATTCCATCCCCCTCCTCGCCCCGATCCTTCTATTCCTCACACTCCTCTTCCCCCTGGCCCAGGCCCGGGATTCATCCACCAACTCCCCCGCCCACTTCCTCATCGTCGTCGGCGCCCCAGGCGAACCCCTCTACCTCACCAACTTCACCCAACAGGCCCAGGCCTGGTCCCAACTCGCCTCCCGCGCCTCCGCTACCGCCTCCGTCATCGGTCTCGATCCCGCCCAGACCAACGACCTCGGTCAACTCCGATCCACCCTCCAGACCATCCCCGTCACCTCCTCCGAACCCCTCTTCCTCGTCTTCCTCGGCCATGGCACCTACGACGGTCGCGAAGCCCGACTCAACCTCCGAGGTCCTGACCTCTCCGCTTCCGAGCTCCAATCCCTTCTCGATCCTTTCCAACGGACCGTCGCCCTCCTCAATACCACCTCCGCCTCCGCCCCCTTCCTCAACAAACTCTCCCGATCCAACCGCATCGTCCTCACCGCCACCCGATCCGGTAACGAGGTCAACGCCACCCATCTCGGAGGGTCCTTGGCCAACGCCATGACCGACCCCGCCACCGACCTCGAGCAGGATGGCGAAACCTCCCTGCTAGAACTCTTCCTGGCCGCCGCCGCCAGGACCGCCGAGTTCTACAAGGCCGAAGGTCGCCTCGCCACCGAGCATCCCCTCATCGACGACAACGGCGACGCCCGCGGCACACCCGCAGAATGGTTCCAGGGAACCCGCGCCACCCGCAAACCCACCGGCGGCGCCCGCCCCGACGGCTTCCGCGCCCATCAGATCGCCGTCATCCCTGCCCCTGAAGAGTTCCGACTCCCCCCCGAACTCCGCGCCCGTCGCGACCAACTCGAACAAGCCGTCGCCCGCCTCCGCGAAGATCGCCCCCCTGTCCCCACCGACGCCTACTATCTCGAACTCGAAACCCTCCTCCTCGAGATCGCCCGCCTCCACTTCCCCA
>CAZDYB010000739.1:0-2409 GCA_964509045.1 uncultured Akkermansia sp. | reverse complement strand
CGTGAGCGGAATTTGAACCGGGTGTTGATCCCGGCGTGCCCGTCACCCAACCCGGGAGCCTGTCCCCACAAGTCTCCAGGAGCCTGTCCCTACAAATCCAGTCCTCCCAGATCTGCCGTTTTGGGCCTCGGGCTCTCAAACCCAGGAGCCTGTCCCCAGTTCCTGTCTTTGTCTTGGGGAGCCTGTCCCCGAATGCATCTTCTCTCCAAGTGCCTCTTGGCCAGTTCTGATGGTCGAACTGACGGCTTCCGTCCGGGGTCGGTCTCCGCATACTCCCCGAACCGGAGCGTCCACTTCCCCTGAGTCGGTGCCCGCAGTTCCAGGATGAATTCACTCTTGATTGTTACCGCATTCACCGCAGCCATGCTGCTGGTTGCAGGTTGTGGCCCAGCGCCGACCAATGCCGGCGCCTCGGCGGGCGGACGCCCTGGGGGCGGGATGGCAGTCCAGGTGATCGCCATTCCAGTCCGCGAACGCCCAGTCATCGAATCCGTCCCCCTGGTAGGATCCATCGCTGCCAACGAAGCCATCGAAGTTCGATCAGAAACCGACGGCCTCATCTCGTCCATGCCGTTCGAGGAGGGCCAACGCGTCACCAAGGACGATCTCCTGGTCGCCCTCGACGAAAGCAAGCTGGCTGCCGCCCTGCATGAAGCCGAAGCCAACGAGCAACTCGCCGAAGCCAACTTCGCCCGCGCCCGTCAACTCGTCGCCGACAAGCTGATCTCGCAGCAGGAATACGACCAGACCGCCGCCCTCTTCACCGTCAACCGGGCGACTGTCGAACTCCGCCGCCGTCAACTGCGCGACACCCGAATCCATGCGCCCTTCTCCGGCACTGTCGGCACCCGCCTCGTCAGCCCCGGGCAGGTCATTTCCCGTTCCACCCTCATCACGAGCCTCGTCGATCTCGAAACGGTGAAGGTCGAGATGAACGTACCCGAACGTTACCTCAACCAGATCCACCCCGGTCAGGAAATCCGGTTCCGAGTCGACGCCTACCCCGACGACGCCTTCGTCGGGAAGGTGTTCTTTGTCGCCCCCCAACTTGATCCCGGCACCCGTACTGCGCTCGCCAAGGCGATCGTCGCCAATCCTGACGCCAAGCTCCGCGCCGGCATGTTTGCCCAACTCGACCTCTCCATCCGGCTCCGCGAAAAAGCCCTCGTCATCCCCGAAGCCGCCCTCATCTCCGACGGTCAACGTCTCTCCGTGTTTGTCGTCTCCCCTCAGACCAACGCCATCCTTCGCCCCGTCCAGGCAGGCATCCGTCTCGCCGGTCGCGCTGAGATCACCTCCGGTCTCACCAACGGTGATGTTGTCATCGTCGAAGGTCTCCAAAAGCTCTTCCCCAACGCCCCCGTGCGCCTCGCCCCCGCCCCCGCCGCTGCGCCCTACCTCGACTGATCCCCACAACCCGCTCCCGTCATGTTCCTCAGTCGAATCTCCATCCAGCGTCCGATCCTCGCGACGATGCTGAACCTGTCTCTGATCCTGTTCGGATTCATCGCCCTGACCCGATTGCCCGTCCGGGAATTGCCCGACATCGATCCCCCGATCATCTCCGTCACGACCGTCTATCCCGGCGCCAATGCGCAGGTCGTGGAAACCGAGGTTACCGAGCGCCTCGAGGAAGCCATCAACAACATCGAAGGCATCCGCACCCTCACCTCCGAATCCCGCGAACAGGTTTCCAACATCACCATCGAATTCGATCTCTCACGCCAGATCGATCTCGCCGCCCAGGATGTCCGCGACCGCGTCGCCCGCGTCCGCGGCGGCTTGCCCGAGGACATCCTCGAACCCGTGGTGGCCAAGCAGGATGCCGATGCCCAGGCCGTCCTGTGGGTCGCGATGAACAGCGACCGCCATTCCCCCCTCGACCTCAGCACCATTGCTGAACGGACCGTCAAACCCCGGTTCCAGACCGTCTCCGGCGTCTCCTCCATCATCATCGGCGGCGAGAAGCGATTCGCCATGCGGCTCTGGCTCGATTCCGAACGCATGGCCGCCCGTCAGGTCACCGTCCTCGATGTCCAGCGCGCCCTCCGCGAACAGAATATCGAACTCCCCTCAGGCCGCGTCGAGAACCTCGACCGGGAAATGACCATCCTCACCCGCGGCGAACTCAAGACCCCCGACGAATTCAATGAACTCGTCATCCGCGCCTCCGGCACTTCCGTCGTCCGTCTCCGCGACATCGGTCGCGCCGAGGCTGGCGTCGAGGATTACCGCACCGTCGCCCGGTCCATGGGCAAACCCACCGTGTTCCTTGGCGTCGTCAAACAATCCAAGGCCAACACCGTCGCCGTCGCACGCGGCATCAAGCAGCAGGTGGCCGACGTCGCCCCGTCCCTCCCCGCGGGCATCACCCTGACCGCCACCTACGACGAATCCGTCTACGTCGAG
>CAZDYB010000738.1:0-2417 GCA_964509045.1 uncultured Akkermansia sp. | reverse complement strand
GCCTCGGTACCAAGGAAACGATCCGGACCGGTACCGAAGTCGACTCCGGGATCCAGCGTGCCGTCCGGATTCAGCAAGGTCAGAAAGCGACGCTCCCTTCCGGCGATGGTGGTGAAGCCGCCGCTGACCAATATGCGTCCGTCCGGAAGACAGAGCATGTCGTTGACGTCGGAGTTCGGATTGGGCGGACGGAAGCTCCGATCAATTGCTCCGTCGGCATTCAATCGGGCCAGCTTCTTGACCGGGAGTCCTCCGATCGTGTCGAAGACTCCGCCCACCACGATCCTGCCATCGGGCTGCACCCGGATCCGCCAGACCGGCCCGGAAGCTCCATTCCGGAGCTTGAGGTGGAGTCGAACGTGCCGTCCGGGTTGAGTCGGGCGAGATTGAGCATCGGCTTGCCGTCCACCTGCTTGAAGAAACCGCCCATCAGGATCTTTCCGTCCGACTGAAGCGCAACGGTCTGGATGATGACCGTCCAATCGCTGGTGGGTCCGCCGTTGGGCTGGAAGGATTCGTCCACGGAACCGTCCGCCAGCAATCGCGCAATGAAGGGGCGCCGGACGCCATTGATGCGCTCAAACGGACCACCGACGAGGATGCGGCCATCGGGTTGGATCGCGATGTCCAGGACGGCGCCGTCGAACCGGAGTTCCCGCCCGAAGTCCTCATCCACCGAGCCGTCCGCATTGAGACGGACCAGCGTGGTCCGCGGTTGGCCGTTCACGCGGGAGAATGAACCGGCCAGCAGGAGTTTGCCGTCAGGCTGGGGGCGCACGATGGCGATGGTGGCGCTGCCACTGGAACTGGAGGGACCCGCCCCGAGCCCGGGCATTCGACGATGTCCCAGCAGGATTTCCGGCGGGCGGAACGACTCATCCAAGGAGCCATCCTCATTCAGCAGGGCAATGCCGGTCCGATCCTGTCCCGCCAGCCGCGAAAAATTGCCCCAGACGAGCAGTTTGCCATCACCTCGGGCCCGGGCGTTGAGGCTTCCGTCTGCGGCGAGAATCGAACCCGGGTTTGCCCGCAGCGCGCCGGGGCGTTGTTCATCCAGGATGCGGACCAGGTTGGTGCGCGTACCGATGATCAGTGAGAAGGCACGGTCCGGACCCGGCTCGGGCCGATCCACAACCGGAACCAGGATCTCCCATCCGCCGGCGTCCGGACTGTTCGTCACAAAACCGCTGATGGCCCGATAATCCGTACCGGCCAATGCCGTGCCATCCTGGGTGGAGTAAGGCAGCACTGCCGCCCCCTCAGGAGGACCCACAAACCGAACGTTCACCCGGGCCATCCCGACCGACTCCATCACGGCAAGCGGGCCTTCGGGAAACTCGATCTGCGAGAAGGCGGGTGGCGTGCTGGCGTCGACAATCACCACCTCACAGCTACGGCCCAGGCCGATGCCGTGTTCGCCCTGTACCGCCGCCAGACTGAGTCGGATGGATTCCTCGCCTTCGACCAACTCATCCGCAATCAGGGGAAAGACGATCTCCGCGGTGGTCTGGTTGGTGGCGAAGGTCACCTGGAAGGAGGTGGGCCGGATATAGTCCAGGTTGGCCTTGGCGGAGCTGCCCGGATCAAACAACACCGTCACCCGGGTGCTGGTGTCGGAATCTCCGGTCCGGACCAACCGGACCGCGACGGTTCCATCGGTTTCCGCCACCACCACCCGGGCCTCGGCAAATTCGATCCGGCTGCGGGCGTTTCGATAGAGCGCCACAAAGGGAGCCGTCTCGTTGATGGTGCGGGCGCCATCGGAAGGACGCTCCTGTTCGGCCGGCACGCCCAACGGCACGCCATCCAGGTTGAGCGAGGGATTGCCGAAGTAAGGAACATAGATGCCGGGCTCATAGGACATCACATCTATATAGGTCACACCCTCGACCTCAAACCGGTGACCAAACATATAAGGTTTCCGGGCCTTGGCGAACTCGCTGTCCGCGGGAAAACCCATATGTTCCCGGTCGTGGGCGCACCCCAGCAGATGTCCCAGTTCATGGGCAAGGACCATATAGCCTCGGCCCAGAAGCGGGCGGCGGATGACGGTGAACCCGGTGTTCGGGTTTCCGGCGGGTGGCGTCAGATCCCACGCCATCCCACCAATTCCCTGATTCTCCAGTTCAGTGACGAGGCACACGAGATCGGCCTTGTAATCATTGCGCAGCTGCCGCACCCCCTCCATGCCATCCACGCTGTTCGCCAACCGATAGGCATCCCGCGGCAGGTCTCCGGTCTCGAACGTGTTGAAGAGACCGATGTACACCGGGTTGATCCGGACGTTGATCAGGCTGTTGGTCAGCCGATGGTTGGTCTCCTCCACCGACTCCAGCACCCTGCGATGCAACCCCGCATCAATGCCCTCACCTCACACACACTGATGCGTGTAACGTCACATATCGTATAAGACAGTG
>CAZDYB010000737.1:0-2418 GCA_964509045.1 uncultured Akkermansia sp. | reverse complement strand
TAGCCGGGGTGATTCTTGTCACGCAGGGGCAGAGGAAGGTGCCGGTCCAGTATGCCCAGCGGGCGGTTGGCAGGAAGGTGCTCGCCGGGGGTACATCCTTCATGCCGCTCCGTGTCAACTATGCTGGAGTCATGCCGGTGATCTTCGCGCAGGCCATTCTCATGTTCCCGGGTTTCATGTTCGACAAGCTGGGTAGCACGGCAGACATCGCCTTTTTCCGTGAGTTGGGTCGTCTTCTGCGGCCGGACAGCATTTTCTACCTGTTTGCTGAGGCGCTGATGATCATCTTCTTCAGCTATTTCTGGGTGGCGACACAGTTCAATGAACTCCAGATCGCCGATGATCTCAAAAAGCACGGTGGGTACATTCCCGGAGTGCGGCCAGGGGCTGCCACCAGTGATTTCCTTCATCGGTCCATGTCACGCCTGACGCTGGCAGGAGCGGTGTTTCTGGCCACGTTGGCAGCCATACCGACCTTGATGAATCTGTCTCCGCTGAAGATGGATTTCAACGTGGCAACATTCTTTGGAGGAACATCCCTGCTGATTGCCGTTGGGGTGCTTCTTGACACGATGCGGCAGATGGAATCGCATCTCCTTCTCAGGCAGTATGATGGGTTCTTGAAGAAGGGGCGGGTGAAGGGCAGGTAGTCCCTGCACTTGCTGGCTTGTTGTCGTCTGTTCTTTGCAAATAAATCCAAATGCTCCTGCGGAACCGGGTTCCGTTCAGGTGGGATGAAAATCAGTCATGGCCAAACCCGTCATCAAGACGCCGGAGGAGATATCCTTGATCCGTGAGGCGGGGAGGTCTGCGATGAGGGTCATGCGGAAGGCGCAGGCCGCGATAGTTCCGGGTCTGATGACCGCCGAACTGGATGATCAGATCGGACAATGGATCCGGGCCGAGGACGCAGTAAGCGCGTTTCATGGCTATCGTGGCTTCCCTGGGCAGGCCTGTATCTCCATCAACGAGGAAGTCATCCATGGGATCGGCGGCAAGAGGAGGATCCAGTTTGGGGACCTGGTCAAACTTGACATTGGTGTGCGCAAGTCTGGATATGTTGGTGACATGGCTGCGACCGAGGAATGTGGCGGAGGATCACCGGTCGCACAGAAGTTGATGGACGTCACGATCCAGGCGCTGCGGGAAGGGATAGCGCAGGTCAAGGCTGGAAACACCACGCAGGATATCGGCCGGGCGATCCATCGGGTGGTGACTGGAGGAGGATTTGGAGTGGTGCGAGAATTTTGTGGTCACGGGGTTGGTCGCAGCGTTCATGAGGAACCGCAGGTGCCCAACTACGTTGACCGTCGCGAATCAGTCCGCCTGAGGGCGGGCATGACCATTGCCATCGAACCGATGGTTACGGTAGGTTCGCCGGCCGTCAGGATTTTGGAGGATGGTTGGACAGTGGTCACTCAGGACCGACAACCCTCTGCGCATTTCGAGCACACGGTGCTGGTAACGGCATCTGGGCATGAGATTTTGACGGATGATGGATTTCCTCCGCTGTATTAGACGGAGATTAACTAAGACGGATTTGAGAAGATGAAAGTGAGAGCGTCGGTAAAGAAGCTTTGCGAAAACTGCAAGGTGGTGCGTCGGAAGGGCGTGATCCGGGTGATCTGCTCCAATGCGCGGCACAAGCAGCGTCAGGGCTAGAATTAAGGAACTGCCATGCCACGTATTTTGGGTGTTGATATTCCCGGCGAGAAGCGGGTTGAGATTGCGCTCCGGTACATTTACGGGATTGGTCCCGTGAATTCACTGGAGATCCTGTCGCGTGCAAACATCGATCCGTCGGTGCGTGCCAAAAGTCTTTCCGAGGCACAGTTGTCCCAGATCGTGAATGCGATCCAGGAAGGCAAGTATGTGATCGAGGGTGACCTTCGGCGGGAGATTGGTATGAACCTGAAGCGGCTTCAGGCGATCAAGTCTTACCGAGGTGTTCGTCACTTGAGGGGGTTGCCGGTGCGGGGCCAGCGGACACAGACCAATTCGCGGACCCGAAAGGGACCCCGTAGGACGGTCGGCGTCCAACGCAATCCCAATGCCAAGGCCGGGAAGTCCTGATCTTCCACTTTTGAATTTTTGAACGATTGATTGCTATGTCAGACGAGACCAAACCCTCCGAGTCCGCAGTTCCCGCCGATGTGGTTGCGGCAGTTCCTGCAGTCGCCGCCCCAGCGGCGGCTGTCCAGGAGAAGCCTGCAGTTGAGAAGAGTTCGAAGACCAAGAAGGGCGCGCCGGCCGAAGCCGCAAACGCATCCACCGGTGCCGCTGCTCCGGCTGCGTCAGCTCCCACCGCGGCCGAGTTGTTGGGTGAGGATCCCAAGGCTCAGAAGATCATCCGGGCCAAGGGCGCCAAGAACATTTCTTCCGGGGTTGCGAACATTCTTGCGACCTTCAACAACACGC
>CAZDYB010000736.1:906-2425 GCA_964509045.1 uncultured Akkermansia sp. | reverse complement strand
GAACCGCACATCGATTGAGGTGTGTCGAGGTCGCTTCCGCACCTCTTCATCCGGAAGTACGCTCGTTGGATGCGGTTGAGGCGATTGGGTGGTTTCGTCCCGCTCCACGGCTTGGGTGCGGCCAAGATTCAAGTTTGAGCGCCCGCGGGATCCGATCATTCTTTTGTCCATGCGATTCACGCGGCTGAAACTCAGGAATTGGCGGAATTTCACCGAAGTGGATCTGGCAATGAGTGAGCGCCTTTTCATTACGGGACCCAACGCGAGCGGGAAATCCAACCTGCTGGATGCGTTCCGCTTCCTGAGGGATCTGGCGTTGAGTGGAGGAGGCCTTCAACAAGCGGTCCTTGAGCGAGGCGGCCTCACCAAGCTGCGCTGTCTTGCCGCAAGGCGTGACCCCAAGGTCGAGATTGAGGTCGAGTTGAAGGATGGGGCTGGTCCCGATGCCGTGACATGGGGTTACAGCATCGGCATGAAACAGGAGACGCGTGGACTTCGTCGCGTCCTGTTGACCCATGAAAGGGTCTGGCGGAATGACAAGCGGCTACTCGACCGGCCTGATGAGCAGGATGGCAAGGACGAGCTTCGACTGACTGAAACCCACCTGGAACAAATCAGTGCCAATCGGGAATTCCGGCCGTTGGCCGAGGTATTCCAGAAGATCGTGTACCTTCATCTTGTTCCTCAATTGTTGAAGTTCCCACAATTGGCGAACCGCGAGGCTTCGGGTGAAGATCCCTTTGGCATCCGGTTTCTGGATCGACTCATGGAGACGCCAGAGAAGACGCGCCGTTCCCGCCTCAAGAAGATCGAAAAGGCACTGCAATTGGCTGTACCCCAACTCAAGGAACTCACCGACGTGCGTGATGGGATGGGCATTCCACATCTGGAGGCCGTCTACCAGCACTGGCGTCCCAATGTCGGGAGGCAACGTGAGGACCAGTTTTCGGATGGCACCCTTAGGTTGATCGGCCTTCTCTGGACCCTGTTGGACGGCGAGGGCCTCCTCCTCCTTGAGGAACCCGAGTTGTCTTTGCACACGTCGATTGTCGGCAAGTTGCCCGAATTGATCTGGAGATTGCAGCGGGCCCGAAACCGTCAGGTCCTTGTTTCCTCGCACAGTTCGGAACTGTTCAGCGACAACGGGATCTCCGCCGAGGAAGTTGGGCTCCTCATCCCGCATGGGAGCGAGGGTACGGAGGTAAAGCTGGCCTCGGGCAAAGAAGGCATCCGCTGTCTCTTGGAGGGCGGCATGACCATGGCGGAAGCCGTGCTTCCCATGACCGCTCCGCAGTCCATCTCCCAACTCGCCCTCTTTGATTGAAACCAACCATTCCAATCCACCTGGCCGTGGAGGACGACCTGAGCGAGTGGCTGCTTCGCCGCCTGCTCAAAGGACGTTCCGTCGCCTATGCTGAAGGCCCCATCTTCAAACGTAACGGCTTCGGTTTCCTCAAGAAGAACGCTGTGGCCTTCAATAACATGGCCAGGGTCTGCCCGGTGTTGTTGCTGACAGATT
>CAZDYB010000736.1:0-896 GCA_964509045.1 uncultured Akkermansia sp. | reverse complement strand
TCGCCGCCCGTGCCCGCCGGATTTGATCAAGGAGTGGTTGCAGCCACCAAGGCACAAGGACTTCCTGCTACGGGTCGCCGTACGCGAGGTCGAAGCATGGGTGTTGGCTACCGATGCCTCCCTTGGCGGTTTTCTCGGCATTCGCCGGCGTGTCGCATTTCCTACGCCGGAAGGACTGTCGGACCCCAAACTGGAGTTGCTCAAGCTCGCCTCCGATTCCCCGCGTCGTGACCTGCGCGATGCCTTGGTCCGGCGCGAAGGTGATGGAAACCTCAGGCAGGGACCGGCCTATAACTCCACCTTGGCATCCTTCATCCGTGATGAATGGCAGCCGGCGGTTGCTGCCGAGAAATGTCCAAGTCTGAGCAGGCTGCTGAACGCATTGACGGCGCTGGAGGCCGATTGGGCGGGACGCCGGCAGTGAGCCGCCAAACAAACCTAGCCCGAGGTGAAAGGCGACCTCGGGCATAGGTCCGGGAAAGCCATTCCAGACCCGGAGGGCTTGAACCTGCATCCCCGATTCAGGATCCGGGCTGGCCCTTGGCCCGGCGTGCGGGACGTTCGAGTCCCTCGAGTGCGTGCTCCTTCAGGGATTGGCGTCCCTGCGGGATTCAACTTTCCGATATCGGCCTCGGAGGGGCTTCACGCGAAGGCAAAAAAAAACGCGGAGAAGGCAGGAGGGCGAAGTCATGGAGCGGCGAGGTTTGCCCGCCGTTTGAAGGGGACGGCGACCGGACGTCGCCGCTCCGGGCAGTGTTTCACGCGAAGAACGGAAAGACGGAGCCGGGGCCTGGCGGAGGATCAAGGGCGTTGGACCTCGCCGTTCGCCAGGCTCCAGCGGGTGAGCCCGCCGCGATCATCGGCGGCGAGGGCCATGGATCCGTCAGGGGTGATGG
>CAZDYB010000735.1:0-2426 GCA_964509045.1 uncultured Akkermansia sp. | reverse complement strand
GGCGTTTCAGCCGGTAGCCCGGGCGTGAGCGAAGCGACACCCCGGGTCATGCGTCTGAATGGATCCCTACCCCGGAGGGGTTTGAGAACCCTCTGCAACCCCTCCGGGGTAGATATCCATTTTTCATCCTTTCCCGGGGTACGCTTCGCGACCCCGGGCTACCGGCTCCCAACCCTTCAGGTTGAAGACGTCGCCGGGGACAAAATCAGGGTCACCAGCAGACGGTCAGGGCGCATAAAGGACGAATTTCCGTGATTGAGGGGGATTTTGTCCATTTTGCGCCTGCTCATGGCGTTGGTTTAACTGGTGGCTATCAATGGCTTCTGTACTCCGGGGACAGGCCCTGTTTAAGAGCCAATGCCCGCCCCGTCGGACGGCGTTCAGTCCATCAACGCTTCGACCTGCCATTCCGACCCGGTCCAGGCCAGGCGCAACGGGACGGCATCCCGCACGCTGATGTCCCATTCCACCCGGCTCCACGCGCCGGCATCCCACCAATGTCCGGACGAACGCCAGGGCCCCACGGAGACCGTCACCCGGCCCTGGGCGACGGCGCATCGGAGGTTCCAGGGGCGACCGGGTTCGGAGCCGGGCGGGTCAGGCTGTTGCGGTTCCCGGACAGCGGTGGATCCGGGAAAAGGCAGCACCGTTCCTCCACCGACAGCGGTGGTTTCCACGGGTTGCGCGGGAGGAACGGCGGGATCGGGTGGCGATTCCTTGAACAGCGGATCCAACCATGCTGCCACCTGACCGGATGACAACGTGGGCGGGCCGTCCGGCCGGGTTTCCACCACGGCAGACAGGGCGGGTCGCAGACGTCGCACCGGGGTGGGCCGCAGCAATTCAGGCAGGCGTCGACCGTTCAGCGAAGGCGCGTTCTCGAAATCAGGGGGCACCAGCTGGAAGGAATCGGGCCGATGCCCTTCACGACGCAGGGGGGATCCGACGCGATCGGCCCCGACGAGGGCGCTGAGTCGGGCGTGGGTTTCGTGGACAGGTGGGGTATCGCGCTGGGCGGCACCTACGTGGCTTAACGGGTTTTGGGACGGGGGGGGGGGTTCGGCTTCGAGGTGGAGGGCGGCGATGGCGGCCTGGGTACGGACGCCTTCGAGATGGGTATGGAGCATCCTGAAGAGGACGTCAGCGCGGGCGGTGGGTTGGGGCACCCGGAGACGACGTTCGAGGACGTCGCCGGATTCCTGTTTCAAGCGCAGGACCAGACTGCCTGCGGCGAAGCCTGCGGCTTTCAACCGTACTTCCAGTGAATCGACAAACCGACGCAGCAGGAACAGCAGGGGTTCGAGGGTTTCGACCGCGGGTTCGAGTTCGCGGCCTTCGGTGAAATCCTCGCGTACCCGGGCCAACCGCAGGGGGCGGGTTGCGGTGGCGGAAGCAGCGGCCCACAAGGCGAAGGCTTCCAGGCCCAGTCGTTCCGCCAACTCTCCCTGACCCAGCGCCCGGAACTCACCCACCGACCGGATTCCCCACTGTGCCAGTTGCCCCGCCACATGCGGGGTCGGTTCCAGAACGCTCACCGGCAGGGACGCGATGAATCGTTCCGCCTCGGCTGCCAATACCACCCGCACCGGGTCCGTGGCCGGTTCCACCGCGGCATGCCGGGCCACACCGGGGGTTGGACCCACCCCGATCCGTCCCGTCAACCCCAGCGCTGCCGTCGCCAACCTCCAGCGTTCTCCCCAGGCCAGCAGACGGTCCCGGGCCGGGTCCTTTCCAAATTCACCCAATCCCCGCAGGTCCAGGGTCACCCAGCCCGGGCCGGTCCACTCCAGGTTGGGGGAGAATCCATGGCTGGTCTGGATCACCGCCGCTTCGGTCTCTTCCTCGACACGGATCGACCGATGTCGCACGTGCAATCCGGGGCAACGGGCTATGGCTTGCGGCGCCGTCATCCCGGCTTCCACACCGGCGGCCAATGCGGGTTGGGTCAGCTCGATCACCCGTGGCGTGGACAGGGTCGGATCCACCAACGCCACCGACTGTGCCCAACCTTCCGGTTCGTGTCTCAACACGGACTGAAGCGCGAATCGGGGAAGGTGAAGTGCCGCGAACATGACGGGTTGAAGTCAGGAGGATGCCGCCGCGGATTCCTGTCGCAGCAGGTTGAACTCCAGTTGTTCCAGCACCGCGCCAGGCCCCATTGCATGGGCGGAAGGACCCAGCCGGGCCGCCACTTCCACCCTGGCTGCCGCCCCACCCACCAGCGCAAACGGCGTCACCACCAGCACCGTCGTCCCATGCTGTTCCGCCAGGCGCGAAAATCAGTGTTCCTCCAGTCACGGTCGACGATGCGGGTCGGATGTAGGCATCCGCATAGGTTACGGATCCACCCCGTCGGAACGTGATCGTGCCGCCTGACATTTCGAAAATGCTTCCCGCATTGGCCATTTCCAACATCGCATTGCTGG
>CAZDYB010000734.1:0-2434 GCA_964509045.1 uncultured Akkermansia sp. | reverse complement strand
GGGTGCGCCAGGTGGGAGGGAACCCGATCATGACGGGATGGGCGGGGGCGACATTTCCGAAGCGAGGCCTGACCCCTTCGGGGTTCCAGCGCCTCGGTTGGAGGCTTGCGAAACAAGGTGCTTCTTTCTGCATCCGGCAGGGCGTTGCCGGCGAATGCATGGGTGTTGCCCCGGTCCCGGAGCGACAACGACAAAGCAGGACCAAGAACAACAACAACGCCCGAAGATCATGAAATCCCCGAAATCAAAGTATTGCCGCCGGTTCCTCTCACTCGCCGCCCTGGGAGTATACGTCGCCGCCCTTGGAACCCTTCATGCCGCCGACCACGGCACGTCGGCCAAGCCCGATATTGTTGCCACCGCAGTCAAGGCGGGTTCCTTCAAGACACTGGCCGCGGCCCTGACTGCCGCGGATCTCGTTGAAGCCCTCCAGGGCAAGGGACCGTTCACGGTGCTGGCTCCCACCGACGATGCCTTCGCCAAACTTCCGGCCGGCACGGTCGAGTCGCTGCTGAAACCCGAGAACAAGGCCAAGCTCCAGGCCATCCTGAAATATCATGTGATCTCGGGCCGGGTGCCGGCCCGGCAGGTCGCCGGCCTCGAATCCGCCAAGACCCTATCGGGTGCGGAAGTGAGGATCTCGGTGGTCGATGGCCAGTTGAAGGTCAACGACTCCAGGGTGGTGAAGACCGACATCGACACGGCCAACGGCGTGATCCACGTCATCGACACCGTTCTTCTGCCGCCCACCAGCGGCGCCGGGGTCAAGATGGGTGGAGGCCCGGGGGTTATCCTCGCGACCGCCATTGAGCGGGGCGTTCCCTTGTACAATTCCGGAAATGCCGAGGCCTGTGCCGCGGTTTACGAAGTCGCTGTCCTCGGTCTGGCGGATCGTCACGACGTTCCGGAGAAGGCCCGGGCCCGACTGAACAAGGCCCTTGCGCAATCGCGCAACCAGACGGACTGGTCTGGCAGGGCGTGGACGTTGCGCACTGCTCTGGATGAATCCCGGGTCATGATGCACTGAACCCGGTACGTGCTGCCTCGAGCTCCAGGACCCGCGCCCCCCGGCAATGTCTGAAACGCCTGTCATGGAATCGATTGCCCCCGTGCTGCCCTCCGTGGCAGCCGGGGAACGTTCCGCCATGGAAATCTGTCTCCAACGATACGAAGGATTGGTCTGGGCGCTTGCCCGTCGGATGCTGGGGACGGGCCCCGAAGCGGAGGATGCGGTGCAGGAGATCTTCATTGATCTGTGGCGCAGTGCGGGTCGCTTCAATCCTGCTGTCGGAACCGAGGTCACCTTCGTGTCGACCATCGCCCGTCGCCGCCTCATGGATGTCGTGCGGCATCGGGCTCGGCGGCCGGTGCTTGCGCCCCTGGAAGCCGAATCGATGGAGGAGCCAGCCATGGAAGACGTGACCGAGGGCATGGACGATCAGGCGCTGCGTGCGCTCGGGGTCCTGCGCTCACTGCCGTCCGACCAGCAGCGCATGATCAAATGGTGCCTGGCGGATGGTCTCAGTCATTCAGACATTTCCGTGAGGACGGGCACCCCTCTGGGAACCGTGAAGTCGGTGATCCGCCGTGGCATCCTGCGGATCCGTGAAACACTGGGAACGGGGAGGGCGAAGCCATGAACGACGACACACGATTGGAAGAAATGGTCGATCGGGTGATCGAGGGTCGCTCGATCACCTCCGTCCCGGATCCCGAGGAGGCTTCGGTCGAAGCGGCGGTGGCTTCCGCCACCCAGGCCCTGGTGGGGTCGGAGACTCCGCCGCAGGCCTTGCGCGAACGGTTGCGTCGGGACGCTGCCGCATTCGCTGAAGCCGCGCCCCAGGGTGGAAAGATGGTGCGGTTTCCGGCCCCAACGGAGGGTTCGCGAGTCCGGGAGAATCCCTGGTTTCCCCAGCGTGCCTGGGGTTGGCAGGCCGCCGCCGCCGCGGCATTGGTTTTCGCGGTGTGGAGCACGTTCCGAACTCCAACTCCGGTGCCGTCCCTGTCCGCCTCGGTTCAACGGGATGCCGTGGCGGCTGCTGCGGACGGGGTGCGCGCCCCCTTTGTTGCCGGCCTGGAACAGTATTCAAACCTGCAGGGCGACGTCGTCTGGAGCACGGCACGTCAGGACGGCTTTCTCCGTTTGCGCGGCCTTCCGGTCAACGATCCCCAGCGCTCCCAGTATCAGTTGTGGATCGTCGATCCCGAAAGGGATGCAGAGTTCCCGGTGGATGGCGGTGTGTTCGATGTTCCGTCGGGATCAGAGGAGGCCTTGATCCGGTTCCATCCGCGATTGCCGATCGGACGTCCCGTGGCGTTCGTGATCACGCTGGAGGTCCCCGGAGGCGTTGTGAAGTCACGCAACGCCAAGCCGGTGGCCATCGCACAGCTCTGACGGCGTCCCTGGTCCGGGTTTCTCAAAGGCGATGGGCTG
>CAZDYB010000733.1:0-2446 GCA_964509045.1 uncultured Akkermansia sp. | reverse complement strand
CCTTGGGAGTGGGGAACACCTTGCTGAGGCCGGAGATCTCGACGTGATCGGACATGATGGAATCAGGAGGGGATTTCGACGGTGACGCGGCGTTGTTCGGAGCGGCGACGCGGCAGGCGACGACGGGCGAAGAGCGGTTGGGGGATCGAGAGATCCTCGGGTTCGAGGTCGGGGAGGGTGAGCTTGCGGGAGACGGTGACGGCGGGGCGACCGCCGGTGCCGAGCAGCCAGGAGACGATGCGGCTGCGGAGGTCCTTGAAGCGGGGATCGTGATTGAGGGCGCGACGGTCGCGGGGACGTTCGAGATCGACGATGAAGGACGGGCCGAGGGTGGCACCCGGGCCGGCGGAGAGGGGGATGATGCGGTCGGCCATGAGGATGCCTTCGTCGGGATCGTTGGTGATCAGGAGGACGGTCTTGCCGGCATCGCGACAGATTCGGGAGATCTCGTCCTGGAGGGTGGCACGGGTGAGGGCATCGAGGGCGCCGAGGGGTTCGTCGAGGAGAAGGATCTGGGGATCCATGGCGAGGGCGCGGGCGACGGCGACACGTTGGCGCATGCCGCCGGAGAGTTCGCCGGGACGGCGGTCGCGGGCGTGGGAAAGGCTGACCTTCTCGATGTGTTGATCGACGTGTTGGGCGCGGCGGGCGGGGGACCAGTTTGGGAAGACCTGATCAACGGCGAGGGCGATGTTGCCGGCGACGGAAAGCCAGGGGAGGAGGCTGTAGTTCTGGAAGACGACACCGCGATCGGGTCCGGGTCCGGAGATCCGGAGATCATTCAGGGATACGGAACCGGAATCGGGTTGGAGCAGCCCGGATATGAGGTTGAGCAGGGTGGACTTGCCTGAGCCGGAATAGCCGACGATGGCGACGAATTCGCCCTTGGCGACGGAGAGATGGATGTCGTGAAGGACCTCGGTGCGGGCATGGGGCGCGCCGAAAGCCTTCGAAACGCCATCAAGAATCAGGAACGACATGGAGATCCTGGATGTAAGGGGTCAGGCCGGGTCAGTGGGTGCTCTTGAAGCGGCGCTCGAGGAGGCTCATGGCGCGGTCGAGCATATAGCCGACGATGCCGATGGTGAGGATGCAGAGGACGATGCTGGTATAGAGTCCGTTGTTATACTCGTTCCAGAGGAAGTTCCCGATCCCGATGCGGCCGGTGAGCATTTCGACGGCAACGATGACAAGCCAGGCGATCCCAAGGCTGAGTCGGTAGCCGGTGAACATATAGGGGAGGGTGGCGGGTATCATGATGCGGAGGAGGGTCTTGGTGCGGGACAGCTTCAGGACGCGGGCCACGTTGATGTAATCTTGGGGGATGGCACGGACACCGACGGCAGTGTTGAGGACGGTGGGCCACATCGCACAGACGGCGATGGTGAATAGGGCGGCGAGATCGTTGGCGTTCTTGCCGCTGTTGGCGAAGACGACGACACCCAGGGGCATCCAGGCGAGGGGCGAGACGGGTCGCAGCACCTGGATGATCGGATCGAACATCTTGGAGAATCCCCGGGAGAGGCCGAGGAGGAATCCAAGGGGTGTGCCAAGGACGATGGCGATGGCGTAGCCCTTGGCGACGATGACCAGGGAGTACCAGGTGAACCGGAGGATGCCCTGGTCGAGTTCCTCACGTTTGGCGAAGGGCTCGACAATGTATTTCCGGGTCCGTTCCCAGGTCTGGATGGGGCCGGGAAGGTCGAGGATCAGTCCCGACTTGATCTCCTCGACGGAGCCATCAGGAAGTGTCCTTTCGACGACGCGTCCGGAGATGAGTTGCCAGGCCAGAAGGGAGAGGACGATGCCGAACAGTGGCATCAGCAGGGTGTCCCAGTGGATTCGACGGATCATGATGACGGGAGGAGGGTTCGATGTGGGGCGGGTCAGCCCTTGAGATGCTGGATGTCGAAGCTGGTGGCGTATTCCTCGGGCTTGGCGGGGTCGAACGTCTTTCCGTCAAAGAGGGTCTCGGGTTTGGCGTCAGGTCCGCCGTGTTCGAAACCGATCTCCTTCATGGCGGCTTCATAGAGGTCGGCACGGGCGACCTTGGAGGCGACACCGGCGTAGTCGGGCGTGCCGTTGACCATGCCCCAACGGCGGAACTGGGAGAGCCACCAGGTGGCGTACTTGGCCTGGGGATAATTGCAGTTCCGCTGGCTGAAGATCATATAATGGTCGTCCTTGAACCTGCGCCCATCGCCCATGTCGTAGTCGCCGAGCATCCGGCCGAGGATGGTTTCCCTGGGACAGTTGACGTAGCTGGGCTTGCTGATGATGTCGCATTGCTCGGGTCGATTGCCGAGGTCGTCGAGCCAGACGGAAGCCTCATGCAGGGCCTTGAGCACGGCCTTGACGGTGCGTGGATTGCGGTCGGCATAGTCGGCGAGGAATGCGCAGACTTTTTCGGGATGATCCTTCCACATCTGCTGGGTGGTGATGGAGG
>CAZDYB010000732.1:0-2449 GCA_964509045.1 uncultured Akkermansia sp. | reverse complement strand
GGCGAGGTCGGACCTGAGGAGGAAATGGACGTCGTGACCGGCACGGGTGAGGCAGGCTCCGTAGTAGGAACCGAGTGCACCGCAACCGACGATGGCGATTTTCATGGGGTGCGATGGCGTGGGAGGGGCGTGGGAGGGTGGGTGAAATGAAAAAGCGGCATCCGGGAAACGGATGCCGCGTTGAAGGAAGGAGAGGCTACTTGGTGCCGATGATCGCTTCCTTGGCAGCCTTCGCGACGCGGAACTTCACGACCTTCTTGGCAGGGATCTTGATTTCCTGGCCGGTGGCGGGGTTGCGGCCCATGCGGGCCTTGCGGTTCACGAGCACCAGCTTGCCGAGGCCGGGGAGAGTGAAGGTGTTCTTGGCATGCTTGTAGGCGAGGGTGGCGATGAGATCGAGGATCTCGGTTGCCTTCTTCTTGGGGACCTCGGCCTGGTCAGCGATCAGGGTTGCCAGCTGGGATTTGGTAAGTGCTTTGGCCATTTAGTAGGTGGAGTTGAATTTTACGATTGTCGGTCAGAAGAGCCAACTGGGGCGGATTCAAACAATGCATCCTTCGGTCGCAAGGAAAAACTCCTGAAAAACCGGACAAATTGATGGAATTGCCCTGAGAAATGGGGCTGAAGGTGGATTCGGGGTGGGCCGGCGGCTGTCGGTTGGGACCGGAGCCTCCTGGCCGGGGTGCGTCTGGTGAAGCCTGTTCACGGAACCTCCTTGCCCCGGTGGCGGGCGACCAGTAGACCATCCTGCCGTCGCCCGGCGGTCAGGAACCGGCCGGGTCGAGCCATCTGTCGAATCAACTAAATCGCGCCATGCCGTATACCACGTGCTCCGTACCCCAGGGTGAGAAGATTTCCATTTCCGCCGGTCAACTTCAGGTCCCGTCCCAACCGATCATCCCGTTCATCCGGGGCGACGGCACCGGGCCGGACATCTGGGCGGCGAGCCAGCGGGTGTTTGATGCGGCGGTGGAGAAGGCTTATGGCGGGACGCGCAAGGTGTCCTGGATGGAAGTTTTCGCCGGGGAGGAATCCTTCAAGCGCTTCAACAACTGGCTGCCGGACGACACGGTTGATGCCTTCCGGGAATTCCTGGTGGGGATCAAGGGACCGCTGACCACTCCGGTCGGTGGCGGGATCCGGTCGCTGAACGTGGCGTTGCGCCAGATGCTTGACCTCTATGTCTGTCTGCGTCCGGTGCAGTACTTCACCGGTGTGCCCAGCCCGGTGAAGCGTCCGGAGAAGGTCGAGATGGTGATCTTCCGGGAGAACACCGAAGACATCTATGCGGGGATTGAATTCGCGGCGGGCACCCCGGAGGCGCAGAAGGTCCTCGATTTCCTGGCGAAGGAATTCCCGAAGGACTTCAACAAGATCCGGTTTGGGACGGTGGCGCGTTCGGAGGAGTTCTGGAGCCGGGTGGGTGCGACGGGTGTGGACAACTCGGTGAAGGTGGGTGTGGGGATCAAGCCGGTGAGTTGGTCGGGCACGACGCGCCTGGTGCACAGCGCGGTGAGTTATGCGCTGCGATTCGGGCGGAAGTCCGTCACCCTGGTCCACAAGGGGAACATCATGAAGTTCACCGAGGGGGCCTTCCGCGACTGGGGTTACGAGGCGGCCACGGCCCATTTCGGAGACAAGGTCTATACCTGGGCGCAGTGGGAGAAGACCAAGAAGGAGAAGGGCGAGGATGCCGCCAATGCCGAACAGAAGGCGGCGCTGGCGGGTGGCGCGGTCCTGATCAAGGACTCCATTGCGGACATCACCCTGCAGCAGGTACTGACCCGGCCTGAGGATTTCG
Source organism: uncultured Akkermansia sp. (assembly GCA_964509045.1). GTDB lineage: Bacteria > Verrucomicrobiota > Verrucomicrobiia > Limisphaerales > UBA9464 > UBA6176. The sequence continues at coordinate 648 of CAZDYB010000732.1, read as the reverse complement.
ACGTGATTGCCACGCTCAACCTGAACGGGGATTACCTGTCGGACGCGCTGGCGGCGCAGGTGGGCGGCATCGGGATCGCGCCGGGCGGCAACATCAATTACATCACTGGACACGCCATCTTCGAGGCGACGCACGGGACGGCGCCCAAGTATGCGAACAAGGACATGGTCAACCCGGGATCGGTGGTGTTGTCGGGCGAGATGATGTTCCGGCACCTGGGTTGGACGGAGGTTGCGGACCTCATCCTGAAGGGGCTCAACGGGGCCATCGGGAGCAAGCGGGTGACCTATGACTTCGCCCGTCAGATGGAAGGCGCCACCCAGATCAAGTGCTCCGAGTTCGGCGAGAACATCGTGGCCCACATGTAAGGAACGGATCGAAGTGGACGTGACCTCCCACCGCCCGTCGCCGAGTCGGGTGTGGGAGGTTTTTCGCGTCTTCCTACGGTTGGGCTGCACCTCGTTTGGCGGCCCGGTGGCGCATCTGGCGATCTTCCGATCCGAGTTGGTGACGGATCGGAAGTGGTTGGGGGAAGCGGCCTATGCGGAGTGGGTGGCGCTGTGTCAGTTCCTGCCGGGACCGGCCAGCAGCCAGTTGGGGTTCTGCCTCGGATGGATGCGGGCGGGTTTCCCGGGAGCCTTGGCGGCA
>CAZDYB010000731.1:0-2458 GCA_964509045.1 uncultured Akkermansia sp. | reverse complement strand
CCCTTCGCCGTCCGGGACGTATTCGATGTCTGCCCCGACTACGCCCACGCCCCCTCCCGTCGCCTCCACGAGTTCCAACAACTCGTCGATCGCATCCACCAGCACCACCTCCACGTGATCATCGATTTCATCCCCAACCACGTCGCCCGAAGTCATCGGTCGGTCGTCCGACCCGACCTCGAATGGGGACTGAAGGAGGATCCCAGCCAGTTCTTCGCGGCCAACAACCACTTCTTCCATCTGCCCGGCCAGGGCCCACTCGTGTTGCCCACCGTCCTCGACGGATCTCCCGTAACGCCCGCGTGCCGGGTCCTGGGTGGATGCGACGGCCGATTCGACCCCGAGTCGGTGCAGGCCCGCGTCACCGGAAACAATGTCACCTCACCCCATCCCGGACTCGGCGACTGGTACGAAACGGTGAAGCTCAACTATGGCTTCGATTTCACCCAAGGCCGCCACGCGCCCCGCCTTCATCCCACCCCGGAAAATCCGGATCAGCCCATCCCCGACACCTGGCGGCAAATGGACGCCGTCCTCGCCCACTGGCAATCCCTGGGGGTCGATGGGTTCCGCTGTGACATGGCCCATTGGATCCCGATGGAGTTCTGGGCCTGGGCAATCGGCCGGGCCCGGGTGCGGAAACCCGACGCGTTTTTCGTCGCGGAAGCCTATGAGGATGATCCGTCGAAGGTGACCGATGGCAACGTGCTCGTTGCCCTGTTGGATGCCGGATTCAACGCGGTCTATGACGACCTCACCTATGACCTGCTCAAGGCCGTGTTCGACGGACCCAAATGGGCCAACGATCTCGACCATGTCCTCGGTCAGGTCGCCCCACTCCATCAATCCCTCCGCTACGCCGAAAACCATGACGAAGTCCGACTCGCCCATCCCGGGCACTGGGGCGGTCACGGTCCCCGCGTCGGCCTTCCCGTATCCGCCCTCCTGCTCGGCATCGGCCGCGGTCCAATCCTCCTCCACAACGGCCAGGAGGTCGGTGAACCCGCCCTCGATCCGCTCGACCCGGATTCCAGCCACGCCCGGACCAGCCTCTTCGACTACGGCCATATGCCCGAACTGCGCCGATGGGTGAACGATCATCGGTACGACGGCGGCAACCTTTCGGCGGAACAACAGGCCTTGCGCGAATCCTACGCCCGACTTCTCAACGCCCTGCACCTACCCGCCTTCACACACGGAGAGTTTCATCCGCTCAATCCCCATCACATCCACGATCCCGGATTCGGCCGCTTCCCCGGTGATCCCGCCAGCGGACATTGGGTCTATGCCTGGATCCGACACGACCCCGCCTCAGGTCAATGGGCCCTGGGTGTCGTCAACCTCCATCCCACCCTCCGACTCACCGCCCTCCGCATCCGCATTCCCGAATCGCTCCCGGGACCTGCCCCAACCGCGACCGGCCGGATCCGGCTCTCCGATCTGCTGGGAAACATCCCGGACATCCAGCTTGAAATCCCCAGCACCGGGCGGGGCCCGGTGGAAACACGGATCCCGGAAATGCGGGAACTCTCAGGCGCCTACCTGCTGGCCACATCGCAAGCCTGAACGTCGGGACACATGGCGGGATCCGCCACCCCATCCACGAGGCTTCCAAGGTCAGTTCGTCCCGCGGATCCCGTACTTCTCCAGCACCGGCTTGAACTGGGGACGGCTCGCTCCGTACTTCTCGAACTCGCCCACCACGACACGCATCCTGGCCAACTCTTCCTGGTTTCTCGCCGTCATCACCTCACCCGCACGGATCGAGCGATGCTGCAGCCATGCGATCCGCCCGATGAACAGGGACACGATCCAGACAAACACCACCATCAGTCGCAACCCCATCCTCACCTGGTTTCGGAGCGATTCCAACCCGGCGCCACCGACCACTTCAGACGATCCAATCGGATTCTCCATGATCAGCGTCGGTTGGGGTTGGGGGTGACTGCGGCGGGTCGGGCATTCGTTCCGGCCGTCCGTCCGGAAAGCCGTTCCAACAACGGCACGATCGATGGATCCGTCCGGGAGTACGCCACCGAATCATTCAGCAGCATGGAAAGCGCAGTGGCGTTCTGCGAGACCATCTGGGCAACGGCCTGCTGGCCGCCGGCAATCCGGGATTCGTAAACATAGAACCCGGACGCCAGCAGCGTGGCCAGCACCCCCACACCCAGCGCCGGAATCTCCCAGCCCACTCCCCGATCTCGATTCATGCGCGACATCCTATTTGCGCCGGTGCTCGGACTCCATGCCGAACTCCACCACCTCGCCCGGTACCGGCACGATCACCTCGGCGCCCGACCGCTGCTCGCGGAGCAACTCCGCAAAGGCCATCGATTGCTCCTCCTCTCCATGGATCACCGTGATCTTCCTGATCCGTCCCTTGATGGCTCTCACGTAGGCCGCCAACTCCGAACGACCGGCATGACCTGAGAACGCATCGCTGGAGGCCACCTGG
>CAZDYB010000730.1:0-2458 GCA_964509045.1 uncultured Akkermansia sp. | reverse complement strand
CCAGCAACACCCACCCCGAAATGTTCGGATGCCGCGCTATCCCCGCCAGCACCCGCTGCAACAACCGCGTCGGCTCGTCATCCGGCATCGCACATCCGCTCTTGTGCGTGAACGCCACCACCCCGTCCACGCCCGGGAAATCCCGCGCCAGATCCGGCCCCCTGAACCGATCCGCCACATAACGCGATACCGATGCCGAACAGTTCACACTCGATATCACCGCCACATAATTGCGCGTCCCAGCCCGTCCACCCGGCCGCACGTACCCCTCGAATCCCCGCACATCATCCGGCCCCGGCGATTCCAACGGCACCACCTCCGAACACATCCCCGCATCCCGCGCGAACTCCCGGACCACCACGTTGTGGACATGCACAAAATCACCGGCCCGGATCGCTCCCCGCGCAAAACCGATCACCTGTCCGTACTTCCTCACCGGCTCACCGTCCGACACCGCCCGGATCGACAGCTTGTGTCCCCGCCCCACGTCCGCCCGCACCGTCACCGTCTCGTTCCCGGACCGGAGCACGGTTCCCGCCACGATCGGGACCTTCGCGACCACCACATCGTCTTCCGGACGAAGCTGCAACGCGACCTGGGCAAGCGGGATGACATCCACGCGCACCAAACAATCACAGTCCTCGAAGCCGGGCCAGCGCCCTTCCTTCCGACATTCCGACCCACCCCTACTCCCGAACCCGCCCGGTCAGTCGAACCGGCCCGGATCCGCCAAACCCGACATTCCATTCCGTCTCATGCTTCAGTTCATCCCCCGACCATTCCAACCGCACCGTCGCCACATACGGCGTCTCGGTCGAAGCCACCTTCAGGACAAACACCGGGTCATCCGCCCAACCCCCACTCGCCGCCACCGGCTCCGTTGTCCCTGTCCGAAGGGATCCCGATCCTGGAACCCATTCCCGATGCCCCGCCTCCACCCGATGCATCACGCCTCGCACCCGGCATTGGTAAACCCACCCGACCCCATCCGTGCGCCGATCCAACTGCACCCATTCGAGCCCGGCACTGTTCGTCTCGAATCCGTACCGCTTCCCCGCGACCCGCGCCAGCGTCGGCGAATTCCGGTCGCCTTCCGCCATGGGCACGATCAATCGACGCAACCGATCCTCCAGCAGACGACCGGTCGCCACGTCCGGTGATCGCGGTTCCCCATGAAGTCCCGGCAACAGGTGTTCCCACACCAGGTTCAACACCTTCTGCATGTCCTTCACCCCCGCCGTGATCGCCACCACCACCTGCCGGTCCGGCAACACGATGCAGTACTGGCCGAACGCTCCGTCACCCCGGTACGCCCCATGCCGGCATCGCCAGAACTGGTAGCCATAACCCTGGTCCCAATCGCTGGTCGGACTGCTCCCGTTCGATGTCTGCAATGCGGTCGCTTCCTCCACCCACTGTTCCGATACCAGCCGTCGCGCCCCCCAACGGCCCCGTTGCAACAGGAGCTGCCCGAACTTCGCAATGTCCTCCGTCCGCAACTTCAACCCGTAACCACCCAACGAAATCCCCTGCGAATTCGTCGCCCAACTCGATCCCGTCACCGCCAACGGTTCCCACAACCTTTCCCGCAGGTACTCCTGCACCGGCATCCCCACCCGCCGCTGCACCGCCGCCGACAACAGGAAGGTCGCCGGGGTGTTGTATCGGAAATGCGTGCCCGGCTTGTGCGGCACCGGATGCGCCAGAAATGACCGCGCCGAAATCCGGTCGGGCGCCGACGACACCTCGTCCTGATGTCCCGTCGACATCCGCAACAGATCCCGGATGCGCATCGATTTCAGATTCGCTCCCGCATCCTCCGGCACGTCGTCGGGAAACAGCTTCACCAATTCATCCGACACCGTCAGCCGGCCCTCATCCACCGCCATCCCCACCGCAACCGCCGTGAAACTCTTGCTCAGCGAATACAGTTCATGCGGCGTCGCCGCGCTGTACGGCGCCCACCAACCCTCCGTGATCACCCGCCCATTCCGCACCACCATCAGGCTGTGGATCCCGCCCCCGTCCCGATCCAACGCCTCCACCAGTCCCAGCATCGCCCGCGAAGTTACCCCCTGCGACTCCGGCGTCGCCCTCGGCAATGGCTCCGCCTCCAGCGTCAGCCACACCGCCATCCAGACCATCAACATCCCCAGGCCACCGCGACCCTTTCCACATTTCATAAGCTGCCTCGACCATCCGCCCCCCAACCCCTCGACGTCACCGCCAAACTCACCGCCCCATCACCCCGTCCCCGCCCACCGTCACCTCCATCATTTCCCCACCCAACTCCGCCGTCGTCCTCCGCCCATCACCCCACCGCACCTCCAACCCCGTCGGTACCCCCGGCGCCCCCAGGATCGTCAGTCCCGATCCCACCCGCCGCCACGCCCGCCGCCATGTACCCGTCCGCAGCCCAACCACCCATCCCACTCCCCCACGCGAGTACAACCCGCCC
>CAZDYB010000729.1:0-2460 GCA_964509045.1 uncultured Akkermansia sp. | reverse complement strand
TGCCCCTTCAACTCCCCCCGCAACTTCGAGAAATCCCCCACGCCGTTGATCCCCGGTTGCATCGCCGTGAAATGCAGCAGGTGATAAATCACGAAAGCCAGGATCACCAACCCACTCAAGGGCATCACCCGCGACGCCAGGGTCGATCCATAGGCAGACCCCCCCTCGTAGCCCACCGGACGCGCCGCCCGGTTCGCCTGCAACAATGTCACCGCCGCCGCAATGTGCAGTCCCACACACACCAGCAACCCAATCCGCGCACCCCACAACAGCCCCGGTTGGCTCTTCAGGAAATGTGCGTAGGCGTTGATCAGGTCCGGCGACCCAAATACCTGGAGGTTTCCCACCAGATGCCCGATCAGGAACACAAACAACGCCGCCCCCGTCAGGGCCATCACGTATTTTTTTCCCAGCGTAGATCGCCAGATGCGCAGTAACAGATTCATGGGTCCAGACTCACCACCTCTCCCACCACTTGGGCAGGTTGAGTGCATCTAATGACCAGCTGCCCAATGCGTCAAACGATTAGGTCCCGATATCAGGGCCGCTTCCCACCCCATCAGGCATCCTTACCCTCCTCTTCCCCGTCCCCAGCCCGCTTGGATGCCTGGCTCACGGCATCCGGATCCGATACAGGCCCGTGGCCCCTTCCGTCCCCGCCTCAAACTGGAGGATGCCAGTCGTACCCACTCCCAATTGCGCCCCCTCCACCGCAAGCCAGATCCCCGTCAACGCTTCCGCACGCTCGAGCACGTACCCCGTCGGTGAACCCGAATCGACCGTAAACCCGATCCGGATCCGGTCCCCGTCCAGCAGTTGAGGCGAGGCCAGCCGGATGACGGCTGGCAAGGCTGCCGACACCACCGTGACCGGAACTGCCAAACCGGTCGGGAACTCACGGGTGCCCACCCTGGGCCGAACCGTGAGCGCTGCCTCGCCGATCTGGGCCGGAATGAACGGTACCACCTGTCCCGCCGTGATCTCTCCGGTAGCCATCGTGGTCACCGCCGACACGTCCAACAACTCGATGTCGTCGAGGTACACGCCCTCCCCCGATTCCACCGTGTTGTAAAATGACCCAAACCCAGCCTCGAATCGGAACCGGACCTGGAATTCCCGACCAGCCATCCCCGCCAGGGCCACGGTCCGGGTTCCAAACGCCAGGTCGATATCCTCGAAACGCCCGGGAAGGCGCCATACCGGCTGCCACTTCTCTCCGAATTCATCCGAGACCTCCACCACCAGGCTCTGGTCACTCGTCGCAAGTCCCATCGCCACCGCGAACCGGATCTCCGGCTGCCCACCCCCCAGGAAACGTCCCGACAACTGCATCCACTGATCCTCCGCCACCGGCGTTGTCATTCGATACGCATAGAAGCCCGAAGCCTTTTGGGCCGCCTGCAACACCTGGTACCCACCGGACTGCCGGATCTGCAATCGATCGGTCCCGGATTCAGCGTTCCAGGTGAATCCCACCGGCGAACGCGCCAACGCATTCCACCGATAGGACGTGGCCCCGGGCACCGTCGTGGGTACCCAGGCATTCGGCCGTCCCACCTCCGCCATCGTCGGCCCTTTCAACACCGGGGCCACATAATCCAGCCGCAAGTCCTCCTTCACGTTCGCCCCGTTCACCATCGTCACCTCCCGCGTCACCGGCGCCATCCCAGCCGCCGAGAAGGTCACCCGCCGCGCCCCGTCCGGCATCGGTACCGCATACCCGCCGGATCGCGCCGTCACCGCGCGATGGGCTGCACCTTCCACATCCACGCCGACCCCACCCAATCCCTCGCCTTCGTTGTACTCCCCATTCCGATCCAAGTCATAATAGGCCACCCCGGTCACCGCCCCGGGCGCACCCAGCCGATTCGCAAAATCGATCGTGAACAGCATGGGCCCCACCGAAACAACCTTGCCGGCCACCACCTTCGAGTTGCGTCCCTTCACCAACCCGATCCCCACCTCACGAAACCCCGGGTTGTGATTGCTGTCCCGATGTCCGGGAGGTTCCTGCATCCCGGGCGCAATCGGATTGCCAGCCGCATCCAGCAACCCCCAGTCGACCTCCAGTCCCGCATGGGCGTACTCGGTATTCTCCGAGTAGGCGAAGATGTTCTCCCCCACCGTCTGCCAGGGATACCCCACGGCCGTCACCCGCTGAGCCACTCCGATGCTCCCCTGGAAATGCGATTGCTCGACATTCGCCAGCATCCACTGGCTGTGCCCGCGCGCCGCCTCCACCAGCGCCCGATGCGGGGCCAACGGCGGCACCGGCGGGTACTGACCCATGTCCGCCGCCATCCGATTGAAATCCACGAGGAAGTACACATAGGCCTGCTGGATCAGGACGTCCGGATGATTCCTCAGGATCGCCGTCTCCGCCGCAGGATTCATCCGGGTCCGGTTGATCCGCTCCAGCAACAACTGCTCTTCATCCGTCGGATCCCCAATGTCCCAAAG
>CAZDYB010000728.1:0-2464 GCA_964509045.1 uncultured Akkermansia sp. | reverse complement strand
GGATGGGGCAGGTTGCGTGTCGGATTGTATTCCACTTGCTTATAGGGCCGACTGGCTATGAACCTACCCGACCAACCATGGAGCCTGAAATGCTCCGACTGGTCCATTGGGTGCCTATCAAGCGTCAGGCTTTTAGTCTCATCCGCATGCTTTCCTGTTTGTTTTCCAAGGTGTGCACATTGCTCGGCGAGAGCGGCTAGTGTCGAGTCTGGATCTCGAGCGGGCTTGGGCCTTCAGCCCCTCTTGGGTAGGGGCATTTCTCCACGTTGCAGGGTCTGCGGAGCCTCAACCTCGATGAGATCACCGTGAAACGCACATAAGCACCATCGCCCCTGGCCGCCTCTTCCACGTCACTGACGCCGCCAGCTTCGTCGCGCTGTCCCAGCAGACCTGGGTCATCGTCAGCGAGGAAGTTTTTCCGACGCCTGGCCACCTACCAGAACGCTGCGCCGAACACGCTGAACGGTCCGCCGACCACGGGGACTTGGGGTGCGGGTGACTTCTGGCGTGACCAGAAGGGCGCGGAGTCCGTCTGCAACGGGGCGGGGACGCCCGGGACCTTGCACCAGATCACCCCCGCCACCGTCACCGCCGACCCGGCCAGCGGGAGCTTCCCGGTCGGCTACCTGATCGTGAACGTCACGGACGGCGCCCTGAAGCGCCACGAAGGGTCCCCTGTCATGGGAGATTCAGATTGGGGCCTGCACGTCGGCCAAGGTCGGCTTCCACGGGGCGACGCCGACCGCCCAGCGGGCCAGTGCCGATCAGGCGGTGGCCACTGACCTTGCCAGCGTCATCACCTTGGCCAACGAACTGCGGGCGGCACTGGTTGAGAAGGGGTTGATTAAGGGTGGAACCTGAGAATCGGTTCCCAGATCTTGTCCACGAGCGCCGACGAACCGACTAGCAAACTGAGGGGAAATGGCGTCGTATCGATAAAGGATGCGATGCTTCATCAGCTACAACAAAGCCGACCGTGATCGTGCGCGCGCGATTGGCGCGAATCTTGTTCTCGCTGGAGCAGACCCGTGGTTTGACGAATGGGAAATATCCGCAGGCGATTCGATCCCAGGCAAACTAGATGAGGGTTTGGCTTCGTTCGGTGTTTTTCTGATTCTCTGGTCCGTTTCCTCATCGAAGTCGAACTGGGTCCGAAAAGAACTGAGTGCTGCCGTCACTCGGGTCATCCACGACAAGTCCGCAAGAATCATCCCTTGCGCACTAGATGAGACGCCGTTGCCTCCACTAATTTCAGATCTGAAATGTGTGCCCCTTCAAAAAGGAGGCCCCGGCATGCAGGAGCTAGTGGAAGAGGTCACCGGCTTGCGGACGCGAAAGGCCTGGCTTCTAGCGATTCAGAGCGCACTCGTTGATCTTGACGTTCAATGGATGACGCATCCTGCCGCAAACGTGTACGTCTGCTGCCCGAAATGTGGGGCCGAAGGCAGTCTCGAACCATTTCACGTCACCGACCATCATCGAGATGCCACTTACGCCGGCTTGAGTTGTAAGCTCTGTGATTGGTCTGAAGGTGGAGAGATCTGAAGGGTGCTAATACTCGACTAGGTCTCTGCATGCCGAATGCCTTCCAACAACTCATGGAACCCCAACGCAAGCTCGCCCCGGCCATCGGCGTACTTGATATCCGAAATAATGGCCGGGACTGCGGAGTCATCGAGGCGGAGTGGAAGAACTACGACCGATTTGGAGCTCAACTGCCTCTTTAAAGCGGAAGAGAATTCTCGCTTAACTCAAGGGCGATTCGCTGAATGTTTCGACAGAACCACGATAAGGTGCGTCGCGGATTCAAGACCGTGACTGACTTTGTCGACAATGCTATCGCCGACTCGAATTTCCCACTCATCAAACCAAACGTCGGGACCCTGATCTCGAATGTACTGCGCCAGTAGGCGAACCGCTGGTTTGTCCTCGGAAGCATGGCAGATGAAGACCGTCGCCTCTGGCCCGTTTAAGGCCTGGAAGAGTTGGAGGAGCGGTTCTGATTCGCCCCTAATGGTTGCGCTGGCCGCGAGTGGGCCGGTGGATAAGCCAACCCCGAAGTGCCTTTCCTCTCCGGAACGGTTCGAAACTACCAAGGGGTCGGCAAACGTGCCTCGCCGTTGAAGTCGTGCTACGACTCGGTGAAGTCGGACTTCTGTAGCCGTCGAATCAGAGGCGGTTGTCCAATCTGCTCCGCCGTAAATGCTTAGTTGCGAACCGTCGTTCACGGCGCAGATCTGAAAACGACACTCTGGGTCTCGGGGCGTTGGAAGCTCCGTAACTTCTAGTGTTGAGTGGGGGGGGCAAATCGCTCACCCGAACCGAGCCGAGAGCGTTGAGCGGCACCCGGAACGAGCCGGAGGGCTCCATTCTCGAGTAAGTCTTGCCCTCAATGTGTAGAGTTTCTTTCACTAGGTCGCCTTTCCTCGATCAGTTCTAACGGGTGGTGATGGTGCGTTCGCTT
>CAZDYB010000727.1:0-2464 GCA_964509045.1 uncultured Akkermansia sp. | reverse complement strand
GATCCAACGGGGATTGCGTGGGACAGTAGGAATTGGTGTTCACCACAGAGGACAGAGAGGGGTACAGGCGGAGGCGGTGGTGGATGGATTCTTCCCGGTCTCCGGCTCTGCGGTCGATCAGAGCCCGGGGGCGTTGCGGCCGAGGCGGTGGGCGAGTTCGCCGGCGAGGGCGACGGGGAGTCCGCGCAATGCGAAGTGACCGAGGCCTGCCCATGCCAGAATGCGTCCGGGCCAGGTCCAGGTGTCGAGCCAGGGACAGGGGATGCCGACTTCGTGGCGATGTCTTCGGGCGAGGGCGACGAAGGGGGAGAGTTCCTGCATCAGCTTGCGGAATTCCCAGTAGCGGCCGGAATAAATGTGATCGGGATGGAGCAGGTCCCAGGGCTTCTTGGCGAGGGCGTGGAGGATGGGGGGACAGGGACCGAAAAGGGAGCCGAGGCGTTCGCGGAGGGAGAAGGATCGGGCGCCGCCGCAGTGGATGAGGGCGTGTCCGGTCCGAAAGACCTGGATGGGGATCTGTGCCCAGTCCTTCGCACCGACCAGGGCGTTGAGCACATCGAGATCGAACATGGCGTGGGGTGGACGCAGGCTGAGGGGACGATCCATGTGGCGGGTGTAACGTTCGTCGACCAGCAGGCGGGCCCATTCTTCGAGCAAGGGACGATGGCAGGGGGTGACCCGGGTGATGCAGGTGTTGAGGGTGTGCGGGAAGGAACGTCCCACGGGGAGATCCCAGGCTTCAGTCCGGAACCGGGTACCCTGGTGGGGGGCGGATCGGACCTCCTCGGCCAGGCCGAGGACTTCGGGAGGGAGGGAATCGAAGAGTGGGCGAGGGTCCCCGGCGAGCATCATGTCGGTGTCGAGCCACACGACCTGTTGATGTCCGCGGGCGAGGGAGGCGAGCAGGGCGTGGGGTTTGATGTCGGCTGATCCGCCACCGGGAAGGCGTTGCCGGATCAGTTCGATGTCGGGGAAGTCCTGGAGCCACGCTGCCAGTCTTTCGGAGGGATTGGGATGGAAGAGCAGGGTCCGGGTACCGGTGCAATGGTGTCGAAGGGTGACGGCGAGCAGGCGGATCCCGATCTCACATTCGGGCCGATCTTCGAACAGGCAGAAGGTGACCGGATCAACGGCGTGGGCCATGGGTTGGATCAGTCGGAGTGAAGCCAGGAACCCAGCTGGTCGTTGAGATGCGTATTGGAGGAACCTTTCTCCTGATGGGAGGTCCGGTGTCGACCGAGTTGGAGGATGGCGATCTCGGTACCGGCAAGGTGATGGACCGGGTGTTCGGCGGCGATTTCGTCGACGGCCTTTTTCACCCCGCCAAAGGACAGGTAATCGTGCCACAGGACGGTGGCGTCCGGACCGACCATCCGGAGGGCGTTCCGGGTATCGGCGATCACGCAGTCATAGTCATGACCTGCATCGATGAACACGAGTTCCATACGGCCGTGGAACGGGGAGAAGTCGTGTTGACGGGAGTCGGCGCGGATCTGGCGGATGCGGGTCGATTCGGGGGTGTTGAGGAAGCGGGAGCCGACCTGGAAATGGCTTTCGGGATTGGGTAGGTCGAGGGTGTGGATTTCGGCATCCGGACAGGCCCGGGCGAGGTGGAGGGTGGTGCAGCCATCGAAGGTGCCGAACTCGAAGATCCGGCGCGGAGCAGTGGCCCGGGCGATGCCGCAAAGGTAAAAGAGTTCGAGCGGGGTGAGATTCCAGTCCCGGAAGGAGATCTCCAGAGGGATCACCATGTGGTTGAGGCCGGGGATGAGTGATGCGGCGGTGCGGGTGGGGATGTTCGGCCGGCGATTGACCCAGCAATAATTGAGGCGGGCCCATCGTTTGAGATAGCCGAACCGGTCGCCGGCAGGGCGGAACGGATCACGAAGGACATTTCCGGCGAAGCGGGCGGCGGTGGAAAGGATTTTGGTGAAGGCGGACATCAGGAGCGGTGGTGGCGACCTTGGGGTCACGGTGGGTTCTTGCCTTGGGTGGTTCAACCCAAAACCCGGGATGAGGTTGGCTTCCCGGGCAGTGGTCGCAAGGCTCCCGCAGCCCTGGGCTGGATTCCGGGTCCCCGTTGGGGACGCAGGTGGGCTCGAGTACGAGTACGAGTACGAGTACGAAAGGAAGGCGAACTTCGGATCCCGCCGTCGTACGCGTACTCGTACTCGTACTCGTACTCGAAGACGCGGGGGAGTGGAGTCCCGTGACCGACCACCCCCGATTGGGGTACCGACATCGAGGGGATCGGGACGGCGAGCGAACCTCGCCGCTCCGGGTTGGGGATCCCAACGGCGAGCGAACCTCGCCGCTCCGGATTGGGAGTCACTGGGGACAGGCTCCCCAGGCAGGTTCGAGTACGAGTACGATCGGATGGTGAGCCTACTACCGGCTTCCAACCCTTCAGGGTGAAGACGTCTGGAGGAAGGGCATGGGGACGGCGAGTGGCACTCGCCGCTCC
>CAZDYB010000726.1:0-2464 GCA_964509045.1 uncultured Akkermansia sp. | reverse complement strand
TCACCCGACGATTCGGGACCAACACCCCGACTCACCGCCCCCCCATGCAATGCACCCACGCGATCCCATGCATGAATCGGCTCCGGAAGTAGGCTTCCCGTCCCGACTCCACCGGTGCCCCCCGGTCCGCCGCCGCCTGCATCTCACGCCACATCTCCACCTGGGTCCTGGGATTCCATCCATGCCCCTTCCCCGCCCCATACTCAAAACGTGCCCCGGCTGGCGGATCCATCCGCGCCAACATTTCATCCATCCGATGCACCGCGTGGTTCAAGAAGTACTCGTCGGCTTCACCCACCCACACCCGTAGCTTCCCCTGCAACTTCGGCCCCAATACCGCCCAATCCCGCTCCAGCATCCGACGCAGGTCCCACCGTTCCCATCCCTTGGCCGTGCCCGGATCCATGCGACCGTTCTGTGGATCCCATGCCGGCACCGGCCAACCATTTGAACCCTGCGCTCCAAACGTCGCATTCCACGCTCCCCATTGTCCTCCGCTCCGGGTGAACACATTCCCCAGCCCCAGCACATTCTCGTACTGCACCTCATGACGCATGGTGAACTTCACATCCCCCTCCAGTGTCCGCGCACTCGGTCGCTCGAATCCCGCCCGATTCACAAAAGCACCGCTATCCTGATAAAGATCCAGTAACTGGAAGTGCCGGAAATCCAGCGGGTCCGGAAATCCACTCCAGCATCCACCCAGCATCTCCGGATACAGGCACTGCAGCGCAAAGGACACCCAGCCTCCCGTCGATCCACCGGTGGTGAACCGCGCCCACGGTTGTCCGATCGCCCGGAACTCATGTTCCAACGCCGGCAGCACCTCCGTCATCAGGGCCGTCCCGTACGGCCCGTGATTCTCCGAATCCACCTGGTACGGATCTCCCAATGGCCCCGCCCCATCCAATGTCACCCAGATCAGTTGGGGCGCATCCGATGCCAGCCACGCCTCCCGTACCCCGCCCCGGTTCCCCAACCATCCCTTCGCCCGGTCATAACGCGACCCGTAACCTCCAATGTCCAACACCAGCGGGTATCGCCGGCTTCCTCCCTCCTCCCACGATCCCGGCAACACCACTCCCACCCGAATCCACATGTCCCGCCCCCAAAACCGACTCAAGGCCTCCGACCGAATCCTGCGGTACCGAACAAACTCCCGGTCTACCGGCATCACCTCCGACGACAGCGCACGGGTCAACGACAACGGGATGCGCCCGCGTCGTCGTGGATCCACCTCGACCGTCACCGGATCCGAATGCCAGTTGCCCGGGGCCTCCGGCAGCCACAGATCCCGATTCGTCATGAGCAACGCCTGGACCGAGTATTGGCCCGCCGGCAATTCACCCAGGCTCCGCCACGGAAAAACCGCCGCACCCTCCCCCAACGTCACAGTCGCCGCCCCAGACCTCGCCGCCACATCCACTCCCAATACCGTCGGCGCCTCCGCTCCCATCCTACCCAACCGTTCCCTTGGCTCGCCCTCACCCGATTGCGTCAACACCACCAGCAGGCGCGCTTCCTGTCCCAGGCCTCGGACCGCTTCAGGCAATGCAACCTCAACCCGGATCCGCGCCGGTTCCGCCACTTCCCGGACCGGTTCGGTCGCCGGGTTCGCCCCTCGCACCCACCCTCCCAACCATCCCATCAGGATTCCCCACAGCATCCCCAAGACCCGCCCTCTGCTCATGGGCCCACCATGAACCCGATGACTCCCCGGACAATCCGATTTTGATCCCGGGATCCAGCTCGGACGTCGGCCGACAACTATTTCATCCCCGGATCCACCTCACGCCAGAACTCAATCCGCTCATCCCCCTCCTCCCACGACAACAGGACCTCGCGACCTCCATGCAAGGCAGGAAAACCAATGCACCCACGATCGAGATCCTCGATCTGGAGATCGCGCCGTGAGAACTCGCCCATCAATTCCTGCATGCGTGCCTGATTGCGCAGCCAGTCCGTCACCCGGGCACCTCCCTGATCCCCGAAGTCATGCACCAGTTCCTGCAACCGCTCGTCCTGACGTCCCAACGTCTGCCGCACCAACCGAAGCTCGTTCAGCCATCGGGTCACCAGCGGAATCAACTGCTCGGCTTCCGCCACCGAATAGTGTCGCCGGAACCGGCGCGAACGGGATTCCCCCGGTCCATTCATCGAGGCGCCGCCTCCAGTTTACCGCGGATCGCCTCCGACCCTTCCAGCTTCAACGCCCCTTCCCAAGCCCGCCTCGCCTCCGGCCAACGCTTCAACGCCGCCATCACATCCCCCAGATGGTCCAGCACCGTGGGATCCAATTCTTCCCCCAACAATTCCACCGCCTTCTCCAGATGCGGCCGCGCCTCCTCGAAACGACCCAACCGGAACAATACCCACCCAAGACTGTCCAGGTAGGCCGCGTTGTCGGGCTCCGCTTCCACCGCCCGTCGGATCATGCCAAGCGACTCCTCCAGGTTCCTCCCCT
>CAZDYB010000725.1:0-2484 GCA_964509045.1 uncultured Akkermansia sp. | reverse complement strand
TCCAGACCCACCACTCCCCCAGGCCCCACCAGTCCCCCCCACCCCACCCCAACCACTCACCCCTTCCTCTTCGCCCCCAACGCCACCCGCAGTTGTTCCAGGGCCATCGTGTTGACCACGTCCCCGCGCGTCAGCCAACCCTTCCGCGCCAATCCCGCCCCCAGGCGCAGGAACCCGAAATGTTCCAACCGATGCGCATCGCAGTTCACCACGCACTTCACCCCGCGCGACTTCGCGTACGGCCATAGCCGCCAATCCAGGTCCAACCGATACGGACTCGCGTTCAGTTCAATCCACGTCCCCGTCTCCCCGCACGCGTCAATCACCGCCATCAGATCCACCTTGTACGGTTCCCGCTCCAGCAACAGGCGCCCCGTCGGATGTCCCAGCATGTGAACCCACGGATTCCGCGCCGCCGCAATCAGGCGTCGGGTGTTCTCCGCCTCGTCACTCGACGGCACATGCAGGCTCGCCACCACCACATCCAGTTCCGCCAACAGGTCGTCCGGCAGATCCAACCCATCCTTCAACACATCCACCTCGATCCCCGTCAACAACCGGAACTCATCCCCCTCGTCCGCCAGCCTCCGATTCACCTCCGCCACCGCCTTCAACTGCTGCCGTACCCGGTTCGCATCCAGGCCGTTCGCCTGGAACGACGCCCGCGAATGATCCGTGATCGCCCAGTACGCCAACCCCAGATCCCGCGCCTGCGCCACAATGTCCTCCAACGAATTGCGTCCATCACTCCAGGTCGAGTGGTTGTGCAACGACCCCTTCAACTCCGTCCACTCCAGCAACCGCGGAACCCCCCCCTTCTCGCCCGCCGCAAACTCCCCGTGATCCTCCCGCAGTTCCGGCGGCACATACTCCAGGCCCAACGCCGCAAAAATCTCCTCCTCGCTCCGGCACTCCACCCGCAATGCCGGATCCCGTGTCTCTTCCTGCGACCGGAACAATCCGTACTCGTTGAGTCGCAAACCGCGCGCGATCGCCCGCTGCCGCATCACGATGTTGTGCTCCTTGCTCCCGGTGAAATACGCCAGGGCAAACGCATACTCCACATCCGCCACCACCCGCAGGTCCGCCTGCAATCCCTCCCCCAGGATCACGCTCGCCTTCGTATCCCCACGCGCCAGCACCGTCGTCACCTCCGGCAATCCCGTGAACAGGTCCAGCACCGATGCCGGATCCTTCGATGACACCACGAAATCAATGTCCCCGATCACTTCCTTCCACCGCCGCAAACTCCCCGCCGTGCTGCACCGGATCACCTCGGGATGACTCCGTAGGATTTCCAGGATCGGTTCCGCAGCGGCCAGTGCATCGAGGAGCCGATGCTTCGATGCGAACTTCGCCTTGAATGCGATGGCTTCGAGGATCTTGGTCTGCGACTTCTCGCCGAACCCTTCCAGGGCCGCCACCTTCCCGGCCTCACAGGCCGCCGCCAACGCCATCACCGAGTCCACTCCCAACTCCTCGTACAGCTTGCGCACCTTCTTCGGTCCCAACCCCTGCAACTCCAGCAACTCCAGCAACCCGGATGGAACCGACGCCCGCAACTCCTCGTGGTACGGCAATCGACCGGTCGTCACCAATGTCGTGATCTTCTCCTGCAACGCTTCCCCGATCCCCTTCATCTCCCCCAGGCGCCCTTCCGCCACCACCCGCGACAACGACTCGTTCAACCCCTCC
Organism: uncultured Akkermansia sp.; assembly: GCA_964509045.1. Classification (GTDB taxonomy): domain Bacteria; phylum Verrucomicrobiota; class Verrucomicrobiia; order Limisphaerales; family UBA9464; genus UBA6176. The sequence goes on along the minus strand of CAZDYB010000725.1, from coordinate 789 downwards.
AACATCCGCGCCGCGTTGTGATACGCCCGCGTCTTGAACGGATTCTCGCCCTTCAACTCCAGCAAGGTCCCGATCTCCGTCAACACCGCCGCTACCTGATCCTTGTCCACGCCCCCAGACTGCCCGTCCCTCACCCGGATTGCCAACCTCCGCGCGGTTTCCCGCCCCCCATCCCGTCACCCGTTTCCCACCGGCGCCCGCCGCTTCAACACCCCCCGCTGCAACTCCGGTTGCGCATCCTTCCGATGCCACGGGATCCGCTTCCACCACAGGCGCAGCGCATGCCAGTGGATCAGCGTGATCACCCGCGCCGTCACCAGCGGATACCGCAGCGTCAACCGCACCAACTCACCATCCGTCATCGGCCGACGTCTCCCCGACAACGCACTGACCAGCATCGTGCGCCCCTCCGCATCCACGTCATTCACCACCCCCGCCAGTTCTTCCCCCGGATCCTGCAACCGGAAATCGAAGTTCAACTCCAACCCGCTGAACGGCGACACATAGAAATGCTTCGGCACCACCACCCGGAACCGGTCCGCGTCACCCGCCCCCCGCACTCCATCCAAGGGCACCACATACGGCTTCTGCTCCCCGAATGTGTTGCCTACCTCCGCCACCGCACACATCGGTGAACCATCCGCCCGATGGATGAAGTAAAAGCTCACCGGATTGAACACATAGCCCAGTACCCGCGGAAACGTCAGCAACCGCACCCGCGCATCGCCCGGCAGTTCAATTCCTTCTCCCTTCAACCACGCCGCCAACTGTTCCCGCACCGTCCCACCC
>CAZDYB010000724.1:0-2501 GCA_964509045.1 uncultured Akkermansia sp. | reverse complement strand
TTTCAGCCAAATCTCTCGTCGCAGCACCCCTCGGAGTTTTCAGACGGGCTCTGAGGATCAGTCGTCGGTTGCAGGAAATGGGTGTGGCACCGGAAGGTGTGGGGACGGGTATAACAACCTCGACGTCTGCCCCGATTCGATGACTGGTTCCAAGCGGGACATCCACTTTTATGGCACTCACTCCCAATGATGACGAGAAGAGCCCCTGGATGCAGGTGTTGCTGGATGTTGTCCGTGAGAGTTTCCGGGATGCTCCTCAAGAGGCTCATGTCCCACGGGACCCGTTCCTGTGGCGGAGGGTTGGGTGCGATCTACGTGGTTCGTTGTCTGTTGAGGCGGGTGGATCCATGAGTCCAACCGTACCAGTAGAGTCACGAAGACCGTGGGATTCGCCGGAGGAGACCGAAATGAGCCGCAGAAGTCTGCAAATGCGATTCCGGATGGTGGCTGATCGAGTTGCGGAATTGTGACCTGTGCGAGTTGTGGATGACGTCGCCGCTGCGGCAGGTTGGATCGGTGAGACAGGCGCAAGGAACGCGGTTGGGCGGTGGAAAGGCATTGCGGTCCAAGGGTGGTTTCACCCTGATCGAGTTGTTGGTGGTGATCGCCATCATTGCGATCCTTGCCGGGATGCTCATGCCCGCGTTGGGCAGGGCCAAGGCGCAGGCGAAGGGGGTGCGTTGCAAGAGCAACATGCGGCAGATCCAGTTGGGCATGCTCATGTACCAGAACGACCACGGCGGTCGTGGGCATCCGCATCGGAACTGGATGCGATGGATCCGGGATGGCGGTGATCTGAACAAGCCGACCGGGGCCGATGACGGGCAGGTGATTGATCCGGCACATATCCATGCGTACTGGGGGGTGGCCTATTTCCGGCATGCCGGGCGGAGCAAACAGATCTTTGCGTGTCCCGAGGCCAAGGCTGTGGATGATCAATACAATGGTCCCCCCAACAACGACGGACTCTTCAAGAGGGGTCACATCTATGTGACCTACGGATTCAATGGTTATCGGGCTTCATCGAACCGCCGGGCGCGTGGATTGGAGATGGCGATGTTCGAGGGGTTGCTCGGGAGTCTTCCGGATGTGGCGCGGCGGTTTGAGACCCTGCCGCAGCCTTCGATGACGCTGGTGTTCCAGGATGCATGGGAATCGATGTTGGATGGTGCGGAGGACACGCCCCTTGAACTGAACCAATGGGCGGCGTGGCCGGAGCGGTTGCGGGAGTATTACCGGCATGGTGGGGACCGTGGGAACATCATGTGGGCGGATGGCCATGCGTCGGAGGCGCGTCGCGGGAAGACCCAGTGGAATGAGGAATGGTATATAGGTCAGCCGCTGCGCTGACCCTGGATTGGGACAGGGGGTTGATGTCTTGGCCGGAGGTGGGTGTCTGTTTGGGCTTTCGATTGGAGTCAACGTTGGATTCTCAGAATGAATATGATCAAGGAACGGATGCGGAGCGCGGCCGATTTTCAGGGTTGGGGATTGGGTGTGGCGCTGGGTGCCGGGATTCTGTTGAACCCGGCAGAGGCATGGGCGCAGGTGACCGGGCAATGGGATTTCCTGCAGGGAGACCTCAGGGCGACGGTTGGAACTGACCTGGGGTATTTCGACGGGGTGGGCGGAGCGACTTCACTGGCCGTCCAGTTTGGAACGACCGCGAGTTTTGGAATCGCGGAAATCGGGGGGCAGACGCCTCCGGTGATGCGGGTGCCGAAGAACACATCGGCGATGGGCCTGGTGCTTTACCCCGAGATGGAAGCGAACGGCGGTGGTCTTGGAGTGAACCGGTATTCCATTGTCATGGATGTCCTTTTCCCGGCGTCGTCGTCGGGCAGGAATCGGGCGTTGTTGCAGTTCGAGGATCCCTTCGTCAATGCGGTGGATGCGGCGCTGTTGGTGGGGGCTTCGAACGGCGTGGGTGCGGACGGGGTGTTCCATGGGACGTTGGCGGCGGACACGTGGAACCGGGTGGTGCTGACGGTGGATCTGGCGGCCACACCGCCGAGCCTCACCAAGTACATCAATGGTGCCTGGGTGGGGATGCAGTCCCTGAGCCAGGGAATCGATGGACGCTGGGCGATGAATGACCGGACCGCAGCGTTGGGTTCGAACGCGGCCCTGTTGTTCACGGATAGGAACGGGGTTTCGGAAGTCCTCTATCTGAGCAGTCTCCAGGTGCACAACGAGGTGTTGGCGCCGACCTATGTCGCCGCGCTGGGTGGGCCCGCCGCGGGAAAGATCCCGGCGACGGTCATTCCGAAGGCGCTGGTGGGAGCCCTTCAACCGGTGCCGGGCGATCTCCTGGCCGAGCCCGGGCAGCAGATCGAGGCGCAGATCTTTGAAGGCGCCCAACCCGTCCCGGTGGAGGGGATTGAATGGAAGCTGGATGGCATGGCGATCACACCGGAGGTCAGTCGGCCGAGTCCCGGTGTTCTGGTTCTCCGACATGATCCCGGGCTGTTGGCTCCTTCGAGTGCGCATGTGTTGACCCT
>CAZDYB010000723.1:0-2503 GCA_964509045.1 uncultured Akkermansia sp. | reverse complement strand
GGCGGCGTGTTCAGCGATGTCGCGGGGGCCGGTGAGTCGGATGACCTTACCGTCGGGAGTGGTGTATTCGGCGGTGGAATCCACCGGGCGCGCGTTGTCGACGGTGCGGAACCGACCCACGGCATCGAAGTTTTCGAGGCTGAACCCGAGGGGATTGATGGTGCTGTGACAACCCATGCAGGTGGGTTTGCGGGTCAGTTCGGTGACCTTCTCGCGCATCGTCAGCGACGGGTCGAATCGATCATCCATGAACTCAATGGCCATGGGGGGCGGCTTCAGGGCGCGCCCAAGGACATTGCGGGTAAGGAAGACACCGCGATGGATGGGTGAGGAGCTGCGATGATACGAGAAGGCGGCCAGGAGCAGGGGATGCGTGAGGACTCCGGCGCGTTGCGCGGGATCGAATCGGACCCGGGTGAACCCGGGCTCGGCGGGAGCATCCATGCCGTAGAAGCGGGCGAGGCGGTCGTTGAGGAACAGGTAATCAGCCTGGAGCAATTCCCGGTAATCCGAGGAGTCACTCCACACGACGTGATCGAGGAACTTTTCCAGCGACCACCGGAGATCGGCGATCAACCGGTCATCGAAGCCAGGATAGGCCTTGGGATCCTTGGAGAGATCCGAAGCCTCTTCGAGCTTGAGCCAATGATGGAAGAAACCCTGGAGCTTCGCGTGGGCGCGGGGATCGGAGAGCATCCGGGTGGCCTGTTCCCGGACGGTTTCCGGCGAGGCGAGCCGTCCGTCCGCCGCCGCCTGACGCAGGGCTTCGTCCGGAACGGAATCCCACAGAGCCAGAGCCAGGCGCGCCGCTACGGCGTGGGAATCAGTGACCCGTTCGAGTTCGGGGTAGAGGAAGGAGGGTGAGGTGAAGATGCGGATGACCGCGCGTTTGATGGCGGTTTCAGGGGCGATGTCGGGTAGGAACGAGCTGTCGATCACCGAAGCCACCTGTTCGGGGGTCAACGGGCGGCGGAAGGCGCGTTCGGCGAGTTGGAGGGAGAACTGGCGAAGCTTCGCGATCCGGTTGGTCGCGCCTTCGCCGGCCTGGGCAAGGGAACCGAGCCTGCCTTCCACGACGGCAGCAATCTCCACAGCCGCCTTGGCGATGCCTTCGTTCCAGGCCTTGGAGATCGATGTGCCGCGCTCATAACCCTGGCTGGAATCGTCGGGAGGAAAGGCGGCTCCGACGATCACCCAGGAGGTCGAGGACTCAGGCGACAGGGCATCGGACGGAATCGGAGTCCACGAACCGTTGGGTGGGCGCCATTCCAGGCGGATCGATGCGGTGGCTTCCTTGAACTTGAAGTAATCGATCCGGAGCGGATAGCTGCGTCCGCCGAGGAGGGGGATGGATCCGATGCCCTCGCGCATCATGCCGCCGGAGCTGACCCAGAGATCCACGAGGGCGGTCTGGCGTTTGGCATCACTGTCATCCCGGCGATTGGAATCTCCGGCGGCGAGGTCTGTATTGACGTAGAGCCGGGCGCCGTTGGGGGTGGAGATGCGGAACTCGTAGGTGCCGGACTCGGGAGCCAGGAGGGAACCGGACCAGGCGATGGAGAACTGATCGGCAGTGATTCCTTCGGCAGGGCTGTTGGTTCCGAAGTCGAAGTCGACCAGGGCGTCCTGACGCTTGAGGATGCTCTTGTCCTTCTTGTTCATCCCCTTCGATTGGAAATACTCGGCGTTGAGGCCGCCGGGAGCCTTCGCGTGGCGAACCTTGCCGAAGCCGGCAAGCAGGTCCGCAACGGACTCCTGAAGCTGTCGATGCGTCAGTCGCTGGAAATCAAGTCGGACCGGATTGAGTCGGGACCGGGCTTCCGGCGAATAGAAGGTGCCGTGGACATGGGTGGCGACGGCAAGGGCATCCTTGGATGACAATGAGCCGGGGTCGTCCTCCGGCATGGTGCGTTGGATGTAGGAAGCGAGGGCATCGACGGATTTTTCGCCGGACAGGGATTCGTCGTACTTGCCGGCGACACCTTCGCCCTGGGCGCCGTGGCAACCGGCGCATTGCTTGCGGTAGACCGAGGCGCCCCGCCGGGAGAGGTCGGCGCCAGAAACCAGTCCGGCGACGGCGCCGCACAGGATCCAGCGGAAGAGATGATGGATTCCGACCATGGACATTCTGAAGGGCACTCTATCCAGATCGGAGCACTCGCCAAGTCCGGTGACGAGCCGTGTTGGAGCGAGGGGGCAACGGAGCGGCGACGTTCGGTCGCCGTGGTCGTCCCCATCCAGGAGCTGCGAGGTTCGCTCGCCGTGTTGAATGGTGCGGCGACCAAACGTCGCCGTTCAGGGGGATTCCTTGATGCCGGAGACGCAGCAAATCCCGAGCGGGAAAAGAGGGCAGGAGAGGAGAAGAGTCGTGTCCTCAAGATCTCCCCCCAATTTCGTGTGTTTCGTGTGTTTCGTGTGTTTCGTGTGCGGATGATTCCAGGCCCTTTGGTGCGCTTCCCCGTGACCGGAGCGGCGAGGTTCGCTCGCCATGTTGAATGGAACG
>CAZDYB010000722.1:0-2511 GCA_964509045.1 uncultured Akkermansia sp. | reverse complement strand
CGTTCCTCCCCTCGGTTTTGATGGCGACGGCAAGACCTACCGCGTCAATTCCGATTCCATTGCAACCGCCCTCGCCTCCCAGCTCCGGGCCGTGAAGATGGTGTTCGTCACCACCGCCGACGGCCTCTATCGGCAGGACCAATTGCTGCGCCAACTGGCCGTCACCGAACTCCAGGCCCTGCTCGAACAGAACCAGTCTGAACTCCGACCCGAAACCCTGTCCAAGGCCCGCCATGCCGTGCTCGCCTGCGAGAATGGCGTTCCCCGCGTCCACATCATCAACGGTCGCGTCGATGAAGGCCTCCTCGCCGAAGTCTTCTCCAACGAAGGCATCGGGACCCTCGTCTACGCCAACGAATACACCCAGATCCGGCGCGCCCTCAAAAAGGACATCCGCACCCTGGTCAATCTGACCAAGGCCTCCATGGCCGCTGCCGAACTCGTCAAACGCTCCCGCATCAGCATCGAACGTCAGGTCGGCGACTATTACCTGTTCGAAATCGACAAGAACCCGGTCGGCTGCGTCGCCCTCCACACCTATCCCGAGCAGAAGAAGGGCGAGCTCGCTTTCCTTTTCGTGAGCCCTTCCCACGAAAACCAGGGCATCGGCGCCAAACTCGTCCAGTACATCGAGACCCGCGCCCGCGAACTCGGTCTCAACGAGATCTTCACGCTCTCCACCCAGGCCTTCACCTGGTTCCAGAACAAGGCCGGCTTCCAGGAAGCCACGCCCGATGACCTGCCCCCCTCCCGACGCGAGCGTTACGATGCCTCCGGACGGAACTCCAAGATCCTCATCAAGCGGTTCCGCTGATCCCCCCGACCCCTCACCCCCGACTGAACCCAGCACGGCCCGGGGCGTGCCGTCTTCAGTCCTCCCGTAATGAGGGTTGCATCTCCGGTATCCACCCGTTCACGCCCGGTCGAACACGGTTTTCCTGATTTCAAACAGCCCAAACCTGCCCTTGCCGGGATGCCTTCCCCCGGGTTGGGATGAAGGCATGTTCACCCGCAGGAAATTCCTCACCGCATCGGGCTCCGCATTGGCCACGGCCGCTCTCAGCCCACTCTCAGCCCAGGTCGCCGGATCATCCAAACCCCAGGGTGCCCTCGACCTGATGACCTACAACCTCCGCTACGCCAGTGCCACCGGCCCCAACAACTGGCCGTCCCGTCGCCCCCTCATGGCCGAGTTGTTGAAGCGGGAGAAACCCGATGTCTTCGGAACCCAGGAAGGAGTCTATCCGCAACTCCGTGACCTGGCCTCTGACCTGCCCGATTACGAATGGATCGGCCTCGGACGCGAAGGCGGCAGCCGCGGTGAGTTCATGGCCATCTTCTATCGACGCGACCGTTTCGAGCCCCTGGCCTACGACCACTTCTGGTTGTCCGACACCCCCGATGTCATGGGCTCCGCAACCTGGGGACACTCGAACAAGCGGATGCTGACTTCGGCCCAGTTCAAGGATCGGCAGACCGGCAGGTCCTTCCACTTCTGGAATACCCACTTCGATCATCAGATCGAACCGGCCCGGCAAAAGGCCGCTGCCCTGGTCCTCGATCGTATCCGCAAGGTCAACGCTGCCGAACCCCTTGTCCTCGTCGGCGATTTCAATGCCCTCTCGGGCAACAGTCGCGCCTACGACATCCTGGTGAAGGAAGGCGGTCTCACCGATTCCTGGCACACCGCCAAGGCCCGTTCCGATGCCGATGCCAATTCCTTCTCCGGCTTCGGCCCGCTCAAACGCGAATCCCAACGCATCGACTGGGTCCTCTACCGCGGATCCGCCGAGGTCTTCCATGCCTCGGTCATCCCCTGGCAATCCAATGGCAACTGGCCCTCGGATCACTGCCCGGTCACCACACGACTCCTCTGGACCTGATCCACTCCCCGGCACCCAGCGCAGCACACTCCCTGATCATGTTCCCTCGTCGTCCGGCCTTGGCCCCTGCTGCATTCACCGATCCCATCCCGGATTCTTCCAGCCGATCCATCGTCTCCCGGATCGGGGTCGCCATCCTCGTCGGGTGGCTCACCGGCGGGATGACCGGACAGGCCGCGGATCAACCCCAGATGGGCCATGCCTGGACCCGCAATCCCGTGTCCGGGGAAACCGGGTTGCCTCCCGACTTCGATCTGGCATCCGGTCGCCATGTCCGTTGGACCGCCGATCTCGGCACCGAATCCCACTCCACACCCGTCATCGCCAACGGCCGGATCCTGATCGGCAGCAACAACGGGAATCCCCGGGATTCCCGCCATCAGGGCGATCGCGGTGTCCTGCTGTGCCTGGACGAACGGACCGGCAAGCTGCTCTGGCAGTTGGTCTGCCCGAAACGCTCCGAGGATCCCTATCACGATTGGCCCAAGTCCGGCCTCTCGTCCCCGGCCACCGTCGATGGCGACCGGGTTTACGTGGTGTCCAATCGCGGCGAGGTCCTCTGTCTCGATCTCCTTGGTCTCGCCAATGGCAACGACGGTCCCTTCACCGATGAAGCCCGCCTCCAAAC
>CAZDYB010000721.1:0-2523 GCA_964509045.1 uncultured Akkermansia sp. | reverse complement strand
AGAAACCGACACAGACCCGGCGGAAGGTGCGCATCCACCAGAAACTTCATGCCAGGAGGATGTGCTGGCTCTTGAGCTTGAGGGATTGGGCTGCGAAGTCGAAGCAGGCAAGGAGGTCTTCGCGCTGTAAATCAGGGAACTCCTTCAACAGGTCCTCCAAGGTGTCGCCAGCAGCGAGGTATTCCAGCATCGCCTCCACCGGATAGCGGAGCCCACGGATGACGGGCCGGCCATGGCAGATGGCAGGATCGATGGTGATTCTCGAGAGAAGCGCACTCACCCAAGGATACTCCACTGACCAAGGCAGGGATTCAAGTGGACCGTATCCACCTGCCCGCCAACCCACCCCGGCAGCTCCCTCCCTCCTCATCGTCGTCTTGCCCGGCAACTTCACCATCCCGCCGGAAGGCATCGCCCTCAATGTCGAGGAACAGACCCGGATCCCTGAGAGCCCCTGACGCCTTCTCTTCCGGCGCGTTTGCCGGTGGGCAAGTGATGAAACGCTCGGTCGGGTTTGCGGAAAATTCGCCGGACGATATGGGCGTCGAGCCTCAATTGCGCCTTCAGCTTCCTCCATAACGAAGTGGGCGGGTTTGGCGGCCGGGCGATCTGGGAAAGATACCGCACATGTGTTCGCATCGGCGTTTCACCCTCCCATTTCTCCACGAAACTCTCCGTGGTTGCGCTCTGGGGCGCTCCGGCAAGTGAGTGGAATGGCTCCGTCAGCAGCAGGTATTCGTCAGCGGGAACCGAGTTCTTCAACAGCCGATGCGCCACGATGACGTCTTCGCCTGCAATCTCCTCAAACTGCCTCATCTGCTTCACCAAGACCGTCCCGGTGTGGACAATGATCTTGAGACGTAGATCGCCCGCGCGCACACAGGCGTCACAGGTGCACAGCGAACACTCACTCACCAGTTCCCTTTCACGCGCCTGAAACACAGCGAAGAATCCTTCCAACTGCCGCAACAAGGCCGCCGCCCCGCGCCGCTGGCTTTCAGCGTCAGCCCCGTCCTCGATCACCGCGTAGAACAACGCAGCGTCACCCTCCAGTTTGTTCAGCTTCAAGGGCGGCTGCGACGCATCAATCACGGAGTCCAGGAGGTCCGTCACAATCCGTTCCGCGTGGATCAGGCTCAGACGGTGCAACCGGATGAACTGGGTATAGCCGCTGATGTCGATGAGCACGATGTGCGCGCGCCATAGTTTCATGCACCGTCGGTCAGGCTTCGTGGGGCGCCACCAAAAGGCAAGCGACTTGGCGCCGCGGCTGAATCTTCGTTCCTCCACGCCATCCATGCAGCAGGGAGGAAGGTGGCGGAGCATCCGGTCCTTTCACCGGCCGGGAAGGGAGTGAGCGAAAAACGCACTCGGCCAATGCTATTCCTCTGACCAGGGCAGGGATTCAAGTGGACCGTATCCACCCTTCCCCCAACCCATCCCCGACGCCTCCTTCCCCCTCCCATTCCCCCGGTCAAATCGAAGTCGTTCATGATCTCGACGACCCGAAAGTCGCTGTCCCGGTTGTCGGGTTGAGGCAGGCTGACGCCCAGCCGTGAGAGCATTCCTGGTTCGAAACTGGTTCGTGATGGCGCTGCCCGTGACGGTGCTCCTGGCGTGGGTCGTGCCCGAAGCCGGGGCCACCGGCGGATGGCTGCGGAGCGAGGTGACCACCCGGATCGGGGTGGCCCTGATCTTCCTGTTCCAGGGCCTGGTCCTGCCCACCGCCGCCCTGCGCCAGGGCGCATCCCGATGGCGCCTGCACCTCCTGATCCAGGGCTTCACCTTCGTCCTGTTCCCGCTTCTGGGCATCGCACTGGATCTCGTCATCGGCAGCCGGTTGCCTCCGGATCTCCGCCTCGGTTTCCTGTTCCTCTGCGTGCTGCCCTCGACCGTCTCGACCTCCGTGGTCCTCACCGGCCTGGCAGGCGGCAATACCGTCGGAGCCATCTTCAATGCCGCCCTCTCGAATGTGATCGGCGTCGTGATCACCCCGCTGTGGGTGGCCTGGCTGATGAAGGCCGGCGGACAGGGACGCGAACTGGGCGGGGTGGTGAAGGAGATCGTCCTGCTGCTGCTGTTGCCGTTGCTGATCGGACAGATCCTCCGATGGAAACTGTCCGCGTGGGCGGATCGGAACAAGAAACGCCTGGGGAATGCGTCCAGCGGATTGATCCTGTTCCTGGTGTTCGCCGCGTTCTGCAATTCGGTCCAGGCACGCTTCTGGAACGGGTTGGGCAGCGGCCTGCTGTTGGGCACCGCCCTCGGAGTCGTCCTGATCTTCGCCCTGGCCATGGTGTTGGTGGAGGGGTTGTCGCGGGCAACGGGACTGGATCGGGGCGACCGGATCGCCGCCTCGTTCTGCGCACCGCAAAAGACGATCGCGTCGGGAATCCCGCTGGCGAAGGCCATCTTCGGAGCGCATCCGGGCCTCGGCCTCATCCTGCTCCCCATCCTCCTCTATCACCCCCTGCAACTCATCGTGTGCGGCGTGCTGGCAGATCGATGGGGCAGGAAGAAACA
>CAZDYB010000720.1:0-2526 GCA_964509045.1 uncultured Akkermansia sp. | reverse complement strand
CGTCGTCGCCGTTGTACGGGCCGTGCGCGTAGTAGTTGTCGGTGGTTCCGTCGACGTTCGGATCGTTGTACGCGTACTGGTACATCGACGATCCCCACCCGCCGACAAACGCGATCGCCGAATACTGGCCCGGATCCACGTCGGCCAACGCCAGGTCGGGCACGACGCCACCATCGGTCCCGGCGGGCTCCCCGGTGTTCGGATGCGGCACGGAACGGTCCGTGCTCGTCGCCGCGACATGGACCCGGACGCCGGCCGCCTCGATGGCCAGCCGGGTGTCGCCATACTCCTGATAGTAGAAGTCGCGTTGATCCGCGATCACCAGGAGCACCGGCAACGGGCTTGCTGACGGTTTTGGCCTGCCACCCCGGGATTCGGCGGCGATGCCACCCGGTGCGGTGAGCGCCGCGACGGCGCACGAGACGGCGAGGAGGACAGCCCCGGAGCGGGCACGGACGATGGGGAACAAGTTCATATGAGTTTTCATGGATTTATTCAGTTTGGAGTTAGTGAGGTGAAAGGTTGTGAATTCGAGGGATCTCAGCGTGTGAGCGGAGTGATGGTGGTCTGGCCGCCGCCAACGACCTCGATGTGATGAACGGCGATGCCGAGTTGCTTGAGATTGTTCCCAGCCGACCGGGCGGTCCCGAACTTGTGCTGCTGCCAGATCAGGAAGTCCGCGGCGTCCACGTCGGAGGCGACGCTCACATCGCCCACGGCGACACGAACTCCCCCGCTGAACCCGCCGAAGGCGGAGAAGCCCTCCACATCCCCTTCGTCTGCGACCAAGCCCCGGAGCTTCCGGCCCACCCGAGGATCGGTCCCGAACACGTCGGGGACCCGGTCAACCACGAACAACGTCTCCCCCGAGGCGCCCGAGGTCCTGCCGACGACCCGTCCCTTGCGCATGAACTGGATCTGGAGCCCGATTCCCAGCGGGTAGTCCGCGTGGACCTCGTAACGGCCATCGGGCCGGCGCTGGTAAGTGAAATCGATCTTCGTGTAACCGAACGTGAATTGCTCGTGTGCAATCGGATCCTCCACCTGCACACCCATGGTCAACAACTGCGGCGAGGTCTCGAAGCGCATCCGACTTGCGGCCTCGCGGATCTTCTGCACCGCCGGCACCAGCATCGCGATCAGGATCGACTGTTCGCCGCCTTCCGCGACGAAGCCGTCGCGACCGACATGCATCGTCGTCCCCAGCCCGGGCGCGCCTGCGACGCCGCCATGGTAGAGCGGATTCGCGAACACCCACCCCTCCCCACCGACGGCGTCGCAGGGCGCCGACGAACCGGTGAGGGCGCTCGGGTAGACCTCGAATGACGTCGGATCGACCTTGAACTCGACGAAGGCCGGATCCGTCGACCCCGGCGAATAGAGCCCGTGCCAGACCCGGATCGGGTTCGCCGGATCGGCCGGGGCGCCGAGGTGCGGCAGATGATCCTGGCCGGCGACGATGCCGAGCACGTCGTTGCCCACGATCGCGCCCCCGGTGGCGAAGCTCCAGGCGGGATGCGTCGAGTACACGTCGAACAGGGACGAGGCGAAGGCGTGGGTATCGGCGGGGAAGTGCGCGAAGACATTGACGCCAACCTGCTCGCCGAAGCGGACGATGCCGGCTTCGGGAAGGATCGAGAGCTTGCAGTCATTCGCGAGGGAGCGCTGCGCAAGACTGCCGACGACGGCGAGGGCCAGGGCGACGGCAGTGCCCGACCGGGCCGCACGGGCGCCGGAATGGGAGTAGGGATGCGAACGGGAGTTCATGACGGAAGAGATGTGTGTTTCGATGTTGCTTTGCTTGTTCGCCGCCGCCGGACCTCGCGGCCCATTGTCGGCTTACTCATTATTTAAGCGTTGGGCCGGCTGGGTTATCGGGCCCGGCATACCTCTTTTGGCTACCTGCCCCGCAGTGACGGAGCCGGGGTTGGCAACAAGGACACGAAGACGCCAAGGCGATCTGTCCGGGTGAAGGAATCCACTCTTGCCCGGGACTGGCGCAGCGAAGCCATCCCTGTCGATCTCCCTGCCATGGCGCCGTTGCGCCTCCACCGCAAACCCGGCCCAGGCAGCCCTGCCACGGGGTCGTTGCGACCTAGGGCCAATCCCAATCCAACCGGTCCTGATGCAGCCGTCCGCGCAGGGCGGCGATGTCCCACACCTGGACCCGGCCCAGGAGGCCGGTCGCGGCCAACCGCGTCCCGTCAGGGGAGAACGCCAGCGACTGGAGCGCTGCCTGGCCGGGCGCCTGGAGAAGCCCGATCGGACGCAACGTGGCCAGGTCCACCAACTGGATCGCAAAATGGTCGCTGACCACCGCCAGGAGCCGGCCATCCGGCGAAAAGGCGGCCGCCCCGAGCGGTGCCGGATCCACCCCGAGATCCAGGACCACCGGCGAATCCCACTCGCCAACCCGATGCAACGTGAACAGGTCCCCAAACGACACCATCCACCGCGAATCCTGACTGTAGGCCGCCTGGGGATCCGCGCCGACCTGCAAGGGGCGGACGGACTGCCCCGTGCCCA
>CAZDYB010000719.1:0-2536 GCA_964509045.1 uncultured Akkermansia sp. | reverse complement strand
GAGAAGTAGGAGGTGCCATACCGGTGCGGGAGGCTGGGATGGATCGATCCGACGGCGATGCCCTCTTCGAGGTTGGCGGGGTCGCCGATGGAGAGGTCGAGGGACAGGGAGGTGGGGTTGCCGTCGACCAGGACTTCGCCAATGCCTTCATTGCCGGCGGCGAGAACGACGAGAACGCCCTGTCGGATGAGGCGGAGGAGGGAGGCGCACAGGGGGGAATCGCCGCAGCCAAAGCTGGTGGCGTCGAAGGGCCCGCCGAGGCTCAGGTTGGCCCCGTGGATCACCAGGCGCCGGGCGTGTTCGTTCTGTTCCCAGATGTGGTCGATGGCCTTGATGATCCACGCGTCGTTGCCGGAGCCGTCGTTGGCGAGGACCTTGTAGGTGACCAGGCGGGCGTCAGGTGCGGTGGAGGAGATTCCGGCAAGGATGGGATACTTCGCGGGGTTGGGTGCGCCGGCGATGATTCCGGCAACGTGGGTGCCGTGACCGTTGGGATCGCGATCCCGTGTGGGGTCGGCGGGTCGCGGGGCCCCAAGCCGGGTGCAGTCCCAGGCGGCGACGATGGATTTGCCGGAGGCGGTGTCGAAGTGGGGATGTCCCTGATCGATGCCGGTATCGAGGACGGCCCAGGTGATTCCGCGACCGCGGGCGTTGTAGCCGAGATGGGCGGTGGGCGCGTGGATGGTGGCCAGGCCGGGCTGGAGATCGGCGGCGGTGGCGAGGGCCTTCTTCCGGCTGTTCCTGTAGATCCGATAGACCCCGGGCGCCTTCGATCCGTAGGACTGGCCCAGTTGGACGGCGAGCCGCTCGATCTCATCCCGGGTCAGGTGGGCGGAGACATAGCGATGGAGGACGTCGAGTTGGATGTCTTCGTCCGTGACCGCTGTGGTGCCGACCTGGGCACGGATCCAGGATACGACACTCGTCCGGGCCACCTCCAGAAGGTCCCCGGTCTGGATCGGGGCGGTGCCTGAAGTGCGGTCGGTGAGTTCAATCAGGACCGGTTCCCGGCGGTCCGGGGCCTGGTCGAGGGTTTCGGTGAGGTCGCGGGCGACCGCGAAGCCGCTGATGGGTTGGAAGCGTGCGGTGTCGACGGAGGCATGGACAGCCTCGCGGGTGGCGCCATAGGAAAGGTAATAGGCGGCGTCATGGGCCTTGGGCATGAGCGCCCAATCCTTGATATGGAAGTCTTCCACGGTCAGGCCGGCCCGGGTGTATTCACCGGCGAGGGTCTTGTCGGCACAGACGATGTCCCCGTTGCGGGCGACATTGATCCAACGTTTCACGCCGGGAGGGATGGGCAGGTTCTTGCCGTGCCATTTCTTGAGTTCGCCGCGGACCTGGGGGAGGCCGAGGGGTGACCCGAGGGTGACGAAGAGTTCCACTTGCACCTGGTTGCCCAGTTCCATGAGGGCCTGCCAGGCGACCATGGAGCCCTGGCTGTGTCCGATGACGACGAACGGGCCGCCGCCGGTGTTGATGCGGTCGGTGACGGATTTCACCATCCGCCCGCGCTTCGCCTGGTTGAAGAGGAAGTCATTCACATCGGCGAGGAAGAGTCGGGTGAAGATGGCGGTGATGGGTGTCCAAAGTCCCTTGGCACCGACAGCCCGTGCGCCGGGTCCGGCGTGGGGATCTGTGTAACCGCTGTGGAGTTCGGCTTCCAACGCAGCCAGGAATTTCGCGGAGGCCTCGGTGGAATCGCTTTCCTGGATGGATTCCTTGAGGAGTTGTTCGGAAAGCTGATCGGTATAGCCGGAAGTGGTCGCCGCCTCGATCCCCCGGACCGAACGGGCTCCCAGGTTTCCGTCGTCGGGATAACGTTGGCGATCCACCCAGTACGCCATGCGGCTGCGTTCACCCTGGTCGGCATTGAAGAGGGCGTGATCCCAGATCGAACGGAGTTCGCGTTCGGGGGGTTTGTCGCCGATGCCATGGCAGTAGATGACGGTCTGTGCGCCACGTTGGAGGTGGGCGACGGCGGGTCTGGATTTGGCTCCGGGCTTCGAGGAAGGGGAGGTCCGGGACTTGGTGGAGGATTTCTTGGCAGCCATGGTTCCGTGGGATGGAGGTGGGTGTTCGAGTTGGTCGTGAGGCTATCCCGGAAATGGGCTGCATCAACGATTATGAAGGGGGGGTGGGTGATGCCTTATGGCACCGGGTCCGGCATTTGATCGGAGAGGGCCGCATGGACCGGCGGACATCGTCACAAGACCTATTCAGCGCGCATGCATGAGATTCGTTTGGGGCCTGAATATCCGCGTTGGATTCGCCTTTTGGAGGGATCCGACGAAACCGTTTTCGGTTCGGCGCATGAACCGGATGGGCAAGTTGGGTTGTTGGCCCGTGGAAACAGGCGAGAAGCTCACCACCCTGGACACAGGGAGAACGGCGGAGAGCGCAGCAGGCATTGGCCGGCATCCCTCCGGGATGCGGATGGATTGGGGACGTTGGTCCGGTGGCATCGTCGTTTCGATCCTTGACCACGCATTGGCTGCGAATGCCATCGGCGTTCTGGCAATGAGCCCAGGGTTGG
>CAZDYB010000718.1:0-2551 GCA_964509045.1 uncultured Akkermansia sp. | reverse complement strand
CAGCCCTGGGCTTCAGACGATGTCCGGAACCGCGGGGGTTTTGTCTATTATCCAGGACACAGCATGGCTGGCGGAGAGACCAACGCGGTCACCGGACGGGTGGCGTTGCGGTCTTATGGGAGCATCAGTTACGCCGGGTTGCTCAGCTATGTCTACGCCGATCTCCAGAGGGAGGATCCACGGGTGGTCGCCGTGCTCGACTGGCTCCGTTCGAACTACACCCTCGACGAGAACCCCGGGATGGAACTCCAGGGTCTGTACTATTACCTGCATCTCATGACCAAGGCCCTCAACACCGCCCGGATCGAGACGCTGGAACTGAAGGACGGCCGGAAGGTCAACTGGCGACGCGAGGTAGCCCTTCGCCTGATCAACCTCCAGCGTCCCGATGGATCCTGGGCCAATACCAACGGACGTTGGTGGGAGAAGGATCCCAATCTGGTCACGGCGTATGCCGTCCTGTCGCTCGACATCATCCACCGGGGGATCCAGTGACGACGGGGGCCAGAACCATGACAACTCCATCAAGCTCGCCGCACGGGTCGTCTTCCCTGCCTTGACCAGTCACTTCCGTATCCCCCATGGACCTCAACATCCGTCACACGGTACTTTCACTGGTTGCGCTCCTTGTGGCTTTCGTCTGGGTCGGCTGCGGTCGGCCCGGGAACCCGGCGGCAGCCGGGGCAGGGCGGTCCGTGGCCGTCAGCAATCACTTCGCCGCCATCACGGCGGTGGGTGAACCGCTCACATTGGACCAATTGAGCCGGATCTACGCGGAGCTCCCGGCCGCGGACAATGCCGCGACTCTGTATGAACGGGCGTTCGCCGCACTCCGCGGCGTGGATCCGAACTCACCGGACTTCGATGTCCGCAGGGGCGAAGCCCTCCGGTTCCTGCTCCAGGCGGCTGATCTCCCATCCTGTCGCTACCCCATTGCGTTCACGAATGGACCGCTGATCGCGTTGCCGCACCTCGGGAACATCAGGGGTTGCGCCGATTTGTTGCGGCAGGAGGCCATCAACCAGAGCGCCCGCGGTCAAACCGACGACGCCACCACCACCCTCCTTGCAGGGTTCCGCCTGGCCCGGTCGCTCGACAAGGAACCATTTCTCCTCTCCCGGCAGGTGGCGTTTGGAATCCTGAAGCAAGCCCTGGACGCACTGCAGGAGTCCCTCAATCGCCGAAGTTTCACCGAGGCCAATCTGCTCCGCCTGCAGGCAGCATTGCAGGATGCCGGGTCCTCGGTCGACCTCCGGCAGGCGCTGCTGGGCGAACGCGCCATCCTCGTGACCGTGTTCCAGTCCTCGGACGAGGGTATTGCTGAGGCCTTGGCGGGATTGTCCGACAAGGGCAGTTCGGTCGTGCCGTCGCTCCTGCACTCCTACCGTTCGGCGGGTCATCTCGAGGGGGACTTCGAGTTCACCCTGCGTTTCATGTCGAATCTCGTCGCGCTGGCGGCGGGACCTCATCCCCAGGCGCTGGATGCCTCGGCCAGACTCAAGGTCCCGGACGCCCGGACCGCGATGGACAATGGCCTCATCATCTCGGGCCTCCTGCTTCCCGCGCCGGATCAGATCCTCGTGAGGAACGCCGAGGCATCCGCCCGGATCCGCATTGCACTCACCTTGGTCGCGGTGGAGCGCCACCGCCTGAAACACGGTGTCGCGCAGCCCGTTTCGTTGGCGGATGTGGCAGCCGGGTTGCCAGATGGGATCCCCACGGACCCGTTTGACGGCCAACCCCTGCGCTACCGGAAACTGCCCGCGGACGGTTACGTGATCTATTCGGTGGGAAACAATCGCCGGGACGATGAGGGCCAGGTCGCCGCGTCCGACGACGGACCGTCCCTGGACCTCGGGATGCGCATCGCGCGTTGAAGGGGTTCTGGGTCGTGTCCATGCGGTGTGGAGGGCATGGGTCGGCAGGCTCCCCCAGCCCCGGGCTGGGATCCTGGTCCCCGTCGAGGCGCGGAAGCGATCGAGTACGAGAGGAAGACAGACCTCGAATCCCGCCTTCGTACTCGTACTCGAAAATGCAGTCGGGAATTGGATCGAGTCTTGGGACCTCGCCTGCCACGGGCGGGAGGACACGCAAGGCGGCATCGCGGCCCGACGAGCCGGCAACGCCCTGAAAGGGCGTCAGAGATTCGATCCTCCAACCGGCGAGGGGACGGTTCGGGTGCCCTTTCAGGGCACGAATCCGGAGCGGGCCACCCCAGGACATGGGTCGGTGTCGCCTCCGGCGTGAAAACCGTCAGAGCCTGGTGGTTTGGAATCCGCCATGATTCCGGGCCGGCGAGAGCGGCGGATGGCCTCAAATGAGTCCACAAACTGGCAGCCCATCGCGGGCGCAGAACGCCTTGGCAGCAAAAGAATGTAGACGTTGAAGAAGGAAGAAGAGCTGGCGCGGCTGACTGAAGAAGATCCAACCAATGCTGGCGATTGTTGGTGGATTTCTAACCGGTGGATTCGGACGGGTTTCAGATCGTGGCTGACACCTTTCGCCGCCGCAACGCGGCAAAATGGGATAGCCCAGGGCATCGCCCTGGGTG
>CAZDYB010000717.1:0-2555 GCA_964509045.1 uncultured Akkermansia sp. | reverse complement strand
CGGGCTCTGAGCCAACCCTCAGCATGCGGTTTGCCTCAACCCAGCGACCGCATGCAGGCATCCATCACTTCCTGCGTCTGCATGGCCATCCGTGGCCAGTCGGAATTCAAGGTTCCGCTGCGAACCTGCCCCACAAATGCCCGGAACATCCGCACTTCCTGCGCGTCCCGATGCCGGTACGGCGGCTCCGGCAATTCCAATGTCGACCACTCCGGCCGCATCCGGACTTCCACTCCACCCGCCTCGAACTGGCTGCGCACGAGATCGAATCGCGCCGGACGCCCATGAAAGGGCAGAACGAAGTCCGGAACCCACAGGCATCCTTCCGAACCCGTGATGTGTGCCCACTGTTGGTGGGCGGTGTGGAACGAACAGAAGAAGGATGCGGATCCTCCCCCCTCGAATCCCATCTCCACGGACATCTCTGACGGAACCTGTCCCGCTTCACCCGAACGCCCGGTCCACCGATGCACCCGGGCACGAACCTCCGTCGGGGTCCGCCAGTCAAACGCCCACAGCGTGATCCGGGCGCAATACCAACCAAGATCCCCCAACGCTCCCAACGGTTCCAGTGCCGCAGAACCCCGGATGTTCTGATCCCCGAAGCCCGGCGGTGAAGTGAACGCGAAGGCTGACGCCACGCGCCGCACCGCCCCGATACCCCCCGGTCCGCCCAACAACCGGCCCATGGCCTCCAAACGCAATCCATGCTGGAACATGACCCCATCCATGAACTGGACCCGGGCCCTGGCACAGGAATCGATCAACTCCTTCAACTCACCTGCATCCACGCCACATGGCTTCTCACACAAAACGTGCTTCCCCGCCGCAGCCGCCTTCCGCACCCATTCCCCCCGGATCGCAGTCGGCAACGGGATGTAGACCCCGTCGATGTCCTCCCGCGCCAACAGGGAGTCGTAGCCGGCCACCGCTTCCGGCCTCACCTCAAACGGCGCCTCTGCCTGACAGTCGGCGATGAACGATTCCGCCCGTGAAGGATCCCGACTCGCCACGGCGCGCACCACACCATTGCCCGAGAGCCGGATGCTCTCCCAATTCTTACGGGCAATTCCGGCAGAACCGAGGATTCCCCAACGAAAGTTTTCCATGTTCACAGATTCAACCTTCCCTGTTCAGCGGGTGACCATGGCCCGATGCGCCCTGAACACCCCGCGCAACGAGCAGCCCACACTGTCCTGCAACGACTGCAGTTCCCGGTAAATCTCCACCGCAGCAGGGTCCGGTTCCGCCGTTTCCGACCGGTTCAGCTTCACAAAGGCATCGGTGATTTCCTCCATGGCCACCGACTCCCCGGCCTGACGACGCCAGGCCCAAAGCGCCTGCAATGCCGCTCCATAGGCCGCCCCTTCCGCCACCTGCAACGTCACCACCTCCGCATTGAACACGTCCGCCATGATCTGGCGCCACAGGCGTGACCGGGATCCACCGCCCGTCGCCCGCACCTGGGTGGCCTTGACCCCCAGTTCCGCCAACCGCCGCAGGCCGTAGTTCATCCCCAGCGTCACCCCCTCCATCGTTGCCCGGGCGAAATGCCCGGCGTCGAAGGTTGCAGCCCGCACACCGACATATACCCCCGTCCCATCCGGCACGTTCGGGGTCCGTTCCCCCTCCAGGTAAGGCAACAAGACCAATCCATCGCTCCCCGGCCTCACCTTCGCCGCCACCTTCTCAAACGCCACATGGTCCAGGGCAAAGTCCTTCCGCACCATCTCCGTGGCCACCGTCACGTTCATCGTGCACAGCAACGGCAGCCAGCGGTTGGTCGAATCACAGAACGCTGCAATCTCCCCAGCCGGATCCACCACCGGCTTCTCCGAACACGCATAGATCGTCCCGCTCGTCCCGAAACTGGCCGTCACCACGCCCGCACGCGTGTTCCCGGTCCCGATCGCCCCCATCATGTTGTCCCCGCCCCCAGCCGATACCACCACGCCCGCCTTCAATCCCAACAACCGTGCCGCTCCCGCCGTCAGACGTCCCGCGATCCCGTCGCTCGTCCCCACCGCCGGCAGGCACTCCATCAAGTCCGAATCCACCGCCGTCACCGCCGCCTCCGACCATCGCCGCTTCCTCACATCCAACAACGCAGTCCCCGATGCATCCCCGTACTCCATCGTCACCTCACCGGTGAGCACGAAGTTCAAGTAATCATGAGGCAACAACACCTTCGCCAGACGCGCGTAGTTGTCCGGCTCATGCTTCTTCATCCACAGGATCTTCGGCGCCGTGAACCCCGGAAGCACCGCGTTGCCCAACGCCCGGATCGTCGCCTTCAACCCTCCCATCCTGGCCGTGATCTCTCCGCACTCCTCCATCGTCGTCGTGTCACACCACAACTTGGCCGGCCGGATCACCTTTCCCTCAGCATCCATCGGCACGAATCCATGCTGCTGCCCACTCACTCCCATCGCCACCACTTCGCCCGCCGCCGCACCGGCCTCCTTCAACGCCCCCTTCACCGCCTTCACCAAGGCCGTCCGCCACGTCGCCGGATCCTGCTCCTTCGCGCCCGCCGGCAGTCCGCTGATCAATCC
>CAZDYB010000716.1:0-2556 GCA_964509045.1 uncultured Akkermansia sp. | reverse complement strand
CGGGTGGGTTGGAGCGCAGCGAGACAACCGATGGCGATCACTGCCGCCGTCCAGAAATAGAGGTAGGTGGCGATGCAAAGCCCGAGCCCGAGTCCGGCATGAACGGCGCGACGGGTGGAGGGTTCCTGGAGCAGTCGCTTTAGAAGGAATACGGTGAGGAGCAGGGAAAACAGGCTCATTCCCGGGGAGATCATCCTCAGGTGGGGCAGTACCTGACTCCATTCGTGCAGCACTTCCCGCGGGTGCCCCTGAAGGATCGAAAGGACCGAGGAAGCCTGCATCAGCAGCGGGATCCCACGGATCAATCCCTGGTCCGACACCAACAGGATGGATAGGCCCGCCGCGAGCCATCCCGGTCGGATGCCTCGCAGCAGCAGATACATCCCCAGGGCAAGGCTAGCCCCTGCCCAGGTGCGCATCAGGATGAAGGTCCCGATCGGACCTGCCCCCAATGCCCGGGCTCCGAGGAGATATGGGCCGAACTGGATCCATGGAAATACCGTGGCGCCTCCACGTTCCAGAGCGGGATCCCCCATCCGCCATGGATGTTGATGGTGCGAGAACGAGATCTGTTGGCCGTACGGGACCAATTCGTCGATGTCGCTGAGCCAGGTGGAGTCGCCCGTTTTCCCGAACCGTAGGACATGGGGGAGGACAGCCAGCAACACTCCCGCCAGCATGGCCACCAGCGCCGGCCAAACCTCCCGGCGCCATCCTGCTCCGGGCATGGTCGGAGAAGCTGTCGGGACGGGAGTCATCCGGGCAGGGAGGTGATCAGTGCCGGAAATGGCGGTGGCCGGTGAAGATCATCGCCATGTCCCGTTCATCTGCGGCGGCGATGACTTCCGGATCCTTGAGCGATCCACCTGGTTGGATGGCGGCCGTGGCTCCAGCTTCGGCAGCGGCAATCAATCCATCCGGGAAGGGAAAAAAGGCATCACTGGCCACAACGCTGCCCCGGAGATCGAGCCCGGCCGCCCCCGCCTTCCACACGGCGATACGGCTTGAATCCACCCGGCTCATCTGGCCCGCCCCGATCCCAAGGGTCCGGTCAGCCGCGGCGTAGACAATGGCGTTGGACTTCACGTGCTTCACCACGCGCCAGGCGAAAAGCATGGCCTCGAGTTCGGCAGGGGTAGGTTGGCGGCGGGTGACCACCCGCAGTCGTTCCCGATCGGTCTGATGAAGGTCGCGCTGTTGCCAGAGATAGGATCCCGCACCGACCGACCGGATGTCGTCGGGTGCCGATGAAACGGGGTTCCTGAGGATCTTCAGGAGGCGAAGGTTTTTCTTCTGGCGGAGGAGATCGAGGGCATCGGCATCGAAGTCGGGGGCGACGATGACTTCGCTGAAGATCTCGCGGATGGCCTGGGCACAGGCCAGGTCGAGGGGACGGTTCACGGCAATGATCCCGCCGAATGGTGCCTGGCGGTCGGTCTCGAAGGCGTGGTCCCAGGCGGCGCGGAGGGAAGTTCCGCGCCCGACCCCGCAGGGGTTGGTGTGCTTGAGGATCGCCAGGGTGGGATCGTCCGTTGGAAATTCGGCGATCAACGCGGCGGCCGCGGTGAGGTCGAGAATGTTGTTGTAGGAAAGTTCCTTGCCGTGGAGTTGGGCGAAGTAGTCGTGGAACTTGCCGTACAGTGCGGCCCGTTGGTGCGGGTTTTCCCCGTAACGCAGGGGTTGGACGAGTGGAGCGCCAATGGACAGGACCGGGACGGGTTGGTCGTCGGGGTTGAACTCGCGCCCAAGATGGCCGGCGATGGCGGCATCATAGGCCGCGGTGCGGGCAAAGACCTTGGCGGCCAGGCGCCGCCGGAGTTCGAGGGATGTGTTGCCTTCGGTTCGGATGGCCTGGGCGACCACGGTGTAGTCGGCAGGATCAACAATCACGGTGACGGATTCGTGATTCTTGGCGGCGCTGCGGAGCATGGAAGGACCGCCGATATCAATGTTCTCGATGGCGTCATGAAGACTGACGCCGGGCTTAGCGACCGTGGCTTCGAAGGGGTAAAGGTTGACCACGACCAAGTCGATGGGGGCGATGTCATGATCGCGAGCGGTCTGTTCGTGTTCCGGGTTGCCGCGCAGGTAGAGGAGTCCGCCGTGCACGCGCGGATGGAGGGTCTTGACCCGGCCGTCGAGCATTTCAGGGAAGCCGGTGTGATCGGAGATATCCTTCACCTGGAGACCGGCATCCCGGAGCACCCGGGCGGTTCCTCCGGTGGAAAGGAGTTCAACCCCTGCCGCAGCAAGGGCTGAAGCGAGGTCGAGCAGACCGGTTTTGTCGGAAACGGAGAGGAGAGCGCGTTGAATCTTGGCCATGGCGGACGAAACGGAGGGTGAGGGTGGCGTTGGGCACGGCGTGAATGCAATGATGCAGGTGGGGTGGGTTCCGCAATCCAGTGAGCCTGTCCCCGGAAGCCCTCGAGGTGGAGCCTGTCCCCGGAGGTGGAGCCTGTCCCTGGAGGTGGAGCCTGTCCCCGGAGGTCGAGCCTGTCCCTGGAGGTCGAGCCTGTCCCTGGAGGTCGAGCCTGTCCCTGGAGGTCGAGCCTGTCC
>CAZDYB010000715.1:0-2564 GCA_964509045.1 uncultured Akkermansia sp. | reverse complement strand
GGAATCCAGGCCGCCGATGCCCGCCTCCAACGCGGGTTCGTCACCCTCCAGTCCTCCGGCCGTCTCCAGATCTCCGCCCCCGATCTCCCCGCCACACTTCAATCCGCCGAATGGCAGTCCATCCCCTCCACCCTCCTCCAGGACCTCGCCGGCACCCCCGCCAACCTCACCCTGCGCGTCGTCGATCCCGGGTTCTCCCTCCCCATCCAACTCGTCCGTCACGAGGCCACCCGACTCCTCCCCGCCCGCGTCCTTCGCGTCGCCCTCACCTCCGTCCTCTCCGACGAAGGCGTCATGCTCACCCAGGCCCGGGTCGATCTCATCCCCGGTGACAAACGACTCCTCCACCTTTCCCTGCCTCCCGATGCCCGGTTCTGGTTCGCCTTCGTCAACCAGAACGGGGTGTGGCCCTGGCGCGAAACCAATCAGGTCCTCATCCCCCTCCAACAGGAAGCCCTCCCCGACAAACCCACCTCCGTCGAGTTCTTCTACTCCAGCCGCGTCGGTTCGCCCGCACGCCGTTCCCTCGATCTCAACCTCGTCGGCCCCCAATTCGATCTCCCCCTCGAAGACATCACCTGGCAGGTCTATCTCGACGACAAATGGGAACTCGACGACTGGTCCGGCACCCTCCAGCTCCAACCCGGTGCCCAGGTCGTCACCGGATCCGTCACCTCCCTCAAGGCCTACCTCGACAACGAAGTCTTCAGCAACCAGGCCAAGACCCGCGCCGCCGAGGAAATGCTCCAGGTCGGGAACCGACTGCTCGTCGAGGGCGATCCCCAGAAGGCACGGCGCGCCTTCCAGAATGCCTACGGTCTCAGCACCCACGACAACGCCTTCAACGAGGATGCACGGGTCCAGCTCCACAACCTCAAACTCCAGCAGGCCCTGGTCGGCCTCAATGTCCGGCAGGCCGCCGCCGCCGGTGAATCCGCACCCGATGTCGGCAACCTCCGTCAACTGCGCTCCCGACCCGAGGTGAACTACACCCAGCAGGAAGCCCGCGAGATCCTCAATGCCAACAACGCCGACGACAACGCGACCCTTCAACGCCTGGCCGAACGGATCATCGAACAACAGGACGCCGCCGTCCCCTCCCCGGCCGCCATCCGCGCCACCATCCCCCAACAGGGTCGCCTCCTCACTTTCCAACGCGGTGTCCAGATCGAGACCTGGACCGATCTCCAACTCCGCATCCAGGCCACACCCAGACATCCGTCCGGAACCCCACGCCGCCTTCCCGCCCTCGCCCTTCTCTTCGCCCTGCCACTCCTCCTCACCGCCCTCCTCCAATTCCGCCGCCTCCCCACCCCCCGGTAGAAGGCGAGGTCACGAGACTCCATCCCCTCCCCTTCGCACCCGGGACCGCGTTGGACCTACACGCTCCCAACCGCTGCGGGAATCAGCGCAAGACCACATTCAGCAGCCGCCTTTCGTTGCCGGGAATCATACGAGGCAAACGCCTGACAACCGGCCTCCAGCGCGGCAGCGACATGCCACAGATCCAGACTGCGGGTCCCCATCACACCGGAGAATCGCGCGGAGAGCTCTTCGGCACGGATGCACACGGCAGCCAGATCATACGGAATGCGCTCGAATCGGCCGGCATCGACATCGGCTCTGAACATCCGGATCGCAGCTGCTTCCTGCGCCCGGGTGATTTCGCCACGAAAGCGCTTCAGGCGAATGGCGTTTGGAACCTCAATTCCATGCAGGTGCGAGTAGGCGAAGGGTTCCCCGATACGCTCAAGGAGGGTGATGGATTCCGCTGAATCCACCTCCAGAACGAAAGCCTTCACGAAAAGGGCGGTGTCAATGTAGGTGGTCATCGGTCGCCCCGGTCATAGTCCACTGCATCGCGTGAATCCGACGCGATCGGACCGTCAGGGAACAACTTCTGAAGTCGCGCCAACCGATTGACCGATGGCAGCGTCTTCCGCTTTCGGGCCGGCGCGAGAATGGCAAACGGACGACCACGCTTGGTGATGGTGATCGCCTCGCCCTCGTGGATCCATTTCGAGAGCGTCGCAAAATCATTCCGCAGGTCTGCCACGGTCGCGGTCTTCATCGTGATAGATCTACTATCATCAACCCATCGCCCGGTCAATCGAAGGGCAAAGGCGGACCTCGGGGCCGGTGCATACCGAAGTTGTTGGCAAATCGGCAACGTCAACCGGCTCCAGCCTGCATTCAGTTGGATCGCCATCCGCCTCGGATGCGTTGTCCCCAACGGGGACCCGGATCCCAGCCCCGGGCTCTGATCTTCCGCCCCTTCAGGCCGACGGGACCGGCTTGCGTCCCCAACGGGGACCGGGAATTCAGCCCAGGGCTGAGGGAGCCTGGCGACCGATGCCCTGGGTTGTCCCACCCCCGGATCCGTGCCCTGAAGGGGCACCGGAACCGCCCCCTCCCACCTCGGCCAACAAACCGAATCTCCCGCACCCCTCCTTCGTGCTTTCGTGTGAGGTGCCCCCCGCAGAGACACCGTCCCACCCAACTCCCCCTTTTTCGTGTGTTTCGTGGTTCGAAAACCCATCAAGACCTCTGCCCACGAAACACAG
>CAZDYB010000714.1:0-2567 GCA_964509045.1 uncultured Akkermansia sp. | reverse complement strand
AAGAGCATGTTGGCCAAGCGCCTTGCGACCATCCTTCCACCACTGACCCTTTCCGAAGCCCTGGAGACCACCAAGATCCACTCGATCTGCGGCCTGTTGACTCCCGGACAGGCACTGGTCACGCGACGACCCTTCCGTTCCCCCCACCACACCGCGTCGGACGCCGGTTTGTTGGGCGGCAATGCCACCCCGACCCCGGGAGAAATCTCGGTGGCCCACAATGGGGTCCTGTTCCTGGACGAACTTCCCGAGTTCAAACGGTCCGTTCTCGAAACCCTTCGCCAACCCCTGGAGGAAGGACGCGTCACCATCTCCCGCGCCGCCGGCACCATGACTTTCCCGGCCCAGTTCACCCTGATCGCTGCCATGAACCCAACGCCGGATGGTCGGATGCCCCATGAAAGCAGGTCGTCCCCCCGCGAGATCGCCGCCTACCTGGGGCGGATCTCGGGGCCCCTGTTGGACCGGGTGGATCTCCACGTGGAAGTACCGGCCGTGAAGTTTGCCGACCTCACCGCCGCTTCGCCCGGGGAACCCAGCGCCGTCGTCCGCGCCCGGGTGATGGCCGCCCGGGAACGCCAACGGATCCGATTCCGGGGCCGTCCGGTCTCGTGCAACGCCCGCATGGGTCCCCGTGAACTGCGCGAATTCGTCCGGCTCGACGATCACACCCATCAACTGCTCAAGGTCGCCATGACGGACATGAACCTCTCCGCCCGCGCCTATGACCGGATCCTCAAGGTGTCCCTGACCCTGGCCGACCTGGAAGGACGCGACGCCGTCGGCCCGGCTGACATCGCGGAGGCCATCGGCTTCCGGAACCTCGATCGCCAGCTTTGGGGATGAAGCCGCGGCTTTGCGGAGCGGCGACAGTCTGTCGCCGGTCGCGGTGGGATGGATCAGGAGGCTGGGAGGAACCTGGACCCGCAACACCCCACGCCGCCCGTGCAGGCACATCGTCATGGCTGGGGCCCCTCCGAGATTGCGGGGGGGATCACGGTAAAGGGTTGAAGTGGGATCGTGCTCCAGGATTAAACAATTGAGTCCATGGTGCCCCGGCGCATTGTTCCGGGGCAGGGGAGGCGCCGTGCCGTCGGCTGGAGTGCTCCAAATGTCAAAAATCTAGACACGACCCCATTGGAGCCACTTATGTTGATGATCCCTCCTTCCCTCGCACGACTCCGCCAGGAATCGGGTCCTGCCCACCGCGCTTGCGACGACCATGCGAGCCCGATAGCGTGCCGAGATGAAAGACGGGCCGGCAACTTTGCAGGATTCTCCCGCCCCGACTCCAGCGCCTCCCGAGTTGATCGAGCACGCATGGTCGCTGGTGCGGGAGCATCCGGAATGCTTTTGGTTCTGGCATCCGGAAGCCCGGATCCGACACCTCGAAGACGTGCGGTTGGTGGTTGAGCATCTCAGGGAGTACGGCGGTCACCAAGCGTGGCGGGAAGCCCAGGAATTGAATCGATGCCTCTCACCGCTTTTCAAAAGGAAGTACTAGCCTTGCTGGCAGCCCAGCGCAGCGAAGTGAGTCACTTTGCCGGAGGGACCGTGCTCAATGCCGACGATGCATCGGCCCGCTATTCCCACGATTTCGACATCTTCCATGAACTGGCTGAGGAAGTGACCAGTGCGAGCGCGCAGGATGTGGTGGTTTTGCGGGCCGCCGGGTTTGAAGTCCAAACCCTCTCGCGTGCTGGCGAATGGGAGAAAACCTGCACGTTCCGCAAGGCCAGGGTCATCCGCGGGACGGAGAGTGTTGAAATCGATTGGGCGGCGGATTCCGCATTCCGGTTCTTTCCGATCGAACAGGATCCGCAATTCGGCTGGCGTCTGCACCTGTTCGATCTCGCCACCAACAAGGCCCTGACCTTGTCGGCCCGCACGGAGACACGGGACTACGTGGACATTCTCGAATTGCACCAACGATTTCCCCTCGCCGCGATCTGCTGGGCGGCCTGCGGCAAGGATCCCGGGTTCACCCCGCTCTCCCTGCTCAAGATGATGCGGCGGTTCGCGCGGGTGAGCCCGACCGAACTCGACAAGATACTTGCCCGCGCCCTGGATCCGGTGGTTCTTAAAAATACCTGGATCGCCATCAGCGACGAGGCCGAGGCCAAGATGACCCATCTGGCAGACGAACAACCCGATCTCCCCATCGGCGTTGCGTTCGTGGATCAGCAAGGTCTTCCCTGCTGGCCCGGCGATGACAACGCCCTGCGGATCCATGCCCCCTCCATCCGAGGTTGCTGGCCACATGTTCACGGGATCGGGGAACGGTAGTGAAGCGCAATGGAGTCAGTCCCATAAAGTTGACAGAGCGCTGGCCTGGCGATTGCACCTGGGATGGAGACGGGTGGATGTGGCCCAGGAGGTGCCTGACGTGACGTACGATACACTGGCGCAAGGGGTGGGACGTTTCCGGCGTCTTTCGGCCATCCGACCCGAGATGGAAGGCTTCGTTGTCAGCCTGAGGGACAAACTGGCAAAAATGCGGGACTGACCCCACTGGCTCCAAAGTGATCCGCGGGATCCTGGGCTGAGTCTGGAGGCGCCCGTGGTCC
>CAZDYB010000713.1:0-2569 GCA_964509045.1 uncultured Akkermansia sp. | reverse complement strand
AGTACGAACGGGGCCGGCCAGTGCCGGCCCCGTTTTGTTTTCCGTCGACCTGGAAACGGCAGTTCATGTAACCGCGGTCCAACACACCGCAGATCCTCAAGACGCCAAGCTGCTTCCGATCGGAAAAGTCGATGGCTTTCCCCAGGTCATGAGTTCCGCCGCCTTGATATGCCGTTTCCGGGTCGTCCTCACCTTGTTCATCCTGGCCCTCATCCTCAGCGGCGTGACGGCATTCCCCCTGCGCTGGGAACTCCGGACCCTGGCGTCCTGGATGGGCATCGGACCCAACCCGGACCTGACCGCCCTATCGGGACTCAAATACTGGATCGCCCATGTCCAGACCGGCCTCGAGCACTCCTACAACGCCTATCCGTTTCTGGCTTACGGCACCGATTGGCTGGCCTTTGCGCATCTGGCGATCGCCGTGTTCTTCATCGGTCCGTTGCGTGAACCCACCCAACACGACTGGACGCTCATCTCGGGCATCATCGCCTGCGTGGGAGTGCTTCCGCTCGCCTTCATCTGCGGCCCGCTGCGGGGAATCCCCTTTTATTGGCAACTCATCGACTGCTCCTTCGGACTGATTGGCAGTCTGCCCCTCATCCATTGCCTGAGGATCAGTCGCCAGTTGAGGCGGTTGAACAACTGACGCCCCGCGAATGCCCAGGACGGGCTGGCTGCAGACGGGTCAGCTCCACATCCGAGTTGGAGTGGGATTCGCCGTCCCGCTTTCGGGACAGCCGAATCCCGATAGTGAACCGGGAAGCCCGGCCATCGGCGAGATCCTGCCTGTCGTGGAAACACGGATTGATTCCTGCCAACGGGCACTTTCTGCCGACCGCTCTCGACCAGCCAGGGATTGGCATGCCCGTTGCATCCATCGCGAACCATGGTCTCCAGCACGCCCCTCGTCCGTCTCCAGGACGTCGCCAGGTGTTGCCGTCACAAGGGCGGGTTCAATTGCGTCTTCCAACTCCGCCAGATGCTGAACAACCCCGGCTTCACCGCCGTGACCGGAGAACACGGGGCTGCGGACTTCTCACAGGCGCCGATTTCGCAGCCAGTAATCCCGGAAGCTCCGCAGACGATCGAGGGATTCCCGATCCTTGGCCCGGTTGGCTGCCACCTTGCTGGCGATGATGTCGTCCAGATGGCACACGGGGAACCCCTCGACGACCACACGGCGATTCCAGGCGTCGGCAAACCGTTCGATCCCGTCCGGCGCGAAGATCAGATCCAGATCGAACGGGCCGTTCTTCAACTGAATGAAGTCCTTGCCCCTGGCGATCTCAGCCGCCTCGGAGTCGGCGAGTTCAAAACCAAGTTCCCGAAGGCCCGCCACCAAGGCGCTTCCATTGGACGGGCTGCGTTCAGGAAAGATATCGGCGTCCTGGGTGGTGTCCGGATAGCCGAGGATGATGGCACCCGATTTGCCAATGAAGAGGTAGCGCACCCCGTGGCGGGCGAAGACATCGCGAATCTCCTCCGCCTGACGGTATTCAAAGGCGCCCATAACCCAGCCAGTCCGGGAGGTTCTGCTCACACCAACGGCGGTACTCCGCGAGGCTTTCAAACGAGCGGTAGCGCGCATCGTCCAGCACGGGCTTGTGGGTGCGGACGAAAGCGTAGCGGAACCGTTGCGCCAACGGCCGCCGCGCCGCCGCTTCAAATTCGGCCAACCAACCGGCCGGGACCGCACGCTCCGCGTTCATGCTCGGGAGCCTATGGCTGTGCCACCGCACCGACAAGGCCGGCTTGCGGGTCCGTCCAGGGGCACCCTCGGGAGACGGACCGGTTGCCCCGAACGCCAGGAGGCAAACCCCATCCCCTGGATAGCCCATGAGCGACCTCCGCTTGACCCTCCGCCAGTTGCTGAAGCACCCGTGCTTCACCGCCGTGGGCCTGCTCACACTCGCGCCCGGCATCGGCGTCAACACCGCCATGTGCAGCGTCGTCGTTTCAAAAGTCCTGTCCTACGCTTCCTTGGCGTCAGCCCAACTCGCTGTGACCACGTCCCATGCTTTTGGTCAGATTCATCGCCTGACTGGTTTCCACCGTTCGCGCCGCACACCGGCAACCGGTCAAGGCCTTGGCAATCGGATGAATCGCAGGGCCACCAGACCGGGCGTGACGACGGCATTCTGGCCGGGATGGATCCTCCTGATCCTCCTCAACCTGACCGGCCCGGGCGCAGCTGCCGACTGGAACCAATGGTTGGGTGGCCCGCAACGGACGTTGACTCGGACCGGGTCGCCAACAAACGACACGATACCCGTCTTCAAGGAACGATGGCGACGTTCCATCGGCAGCGGCTACTCCGGGCTGTCGGTCTTCAACACCAACGCTGTCACGGCCATGACCGATGGCCGACAGGATGTCGCCGTCCTGCTCGATGCCGATACCGGGATCGAGCGATGGCGATTTCCGCTGGGACGCTCGAAGAAGCGGGCTGAGGGCGTGCCAGCCGGGCCGCTGTCCACTCCGGCCATTGATGCGGATTCGGTCTATGTTCAGGCGCTCGACGGGCGTTTCGTCTGTCTGGAGCTGGGCACCGGAAAGCTCCGCTGGG
>CAZDYB010000712.1:0-2569 GCA_964509045.1 uncultured Akkermansia sp. | reverse complement strand
GCTCACGCTCGCCAGCTATGTGTTCGTCTACACCCCGATGAAGCGGTGGACCACACTCAACACCCTTGTTGGAGCTGTGCCCGGGGCGTTGCCGCCCCTGATGGGCTGGACGGCTGCCACCGGGTCGCTTGGGGCAGGGGGTTGGTCCCTGTTCACCATCCTGTTCTTCTGGCAGATCCCCCATTTCATGGCCATCGCCTGGATCTATCGGGAGGACTATGCGAGGGGAGGGTTTCGGATGCTGCCGACGATGGATCAGGGCGGACGTCGCACCGGGATGGCTGCGATACGTCATTCACTGGCCTTGCTGGCATTCAGCCTGTCCCCGTTTGCGTTGGGGATGGCTGGACGTTGGTATGCATCGGTAGCTCTGCTGCTCGGGCTTGGATTTCTGGTGGGAGCGATCCGGTTCGCAGCCACATTGGGGCACTCAGCGGCGCGGCAACTGTTTTTTGCGAGCATCATCTATCTTCCACTCATCCTCGGGGCCTTGCTGGCCGACAAGAAAACCTCTCCGGTCCGGATTCAGCCCCTTTCCAGCCTCGAATCGTCCCCCATCGCCTCCACTCAAATCCTGTCCACCCTTTCGCAATAATACCCAATGAGCACAGCAACCAGCCATTCCCACGCGCCTGCGCACGGGCATGCCGTGGATGATCACCACGAACCGGGCTTCTGGCAGAAGTATATCTTCAGCACCGATCACAAGATGATCGGGATCCAGTATGGCCTTACGTCCCTGTTCTTCCTGTTGTTCGGCTTCATCCTGGTGATGTGCATGCGTTTCCAGTTGGCCAATCCGGGGGACCCGATTCCGGTGTTTGGGAAGTTGTTGGAACTGATCCTGGGTGATGCCGCCAAGGGCGGGATCATGTCGGGTGACCTCTACAATTCCTTTGGTGCGATGCACGGGACGATTATGGTGTTCCTGGCGATCGTCCCCTTGGCATTCGGAGCCTTTGGAAACTATGTGACGCCACTTCAGATCGGGGCGCCGGACATGGCGTTTCCCCGATTGAACATGGCCAGTTATCACCTGTTTTTCTGGGGCGGCGTCTTGATGCTTGCCAGCTTCTTCGTGCCCGGCGGTTCAGCCAAGTCGGGTTGGACATCCTACTCGCCCCTGGCAACGGTTGCGGAGTTTGGCAAGCCGTTCAATGGCCAGACCATGTGGCTGATCGGGATGGTCATCCTCATCACCTCGTCGCTTCTGGGGGCGGTGAATTTCATCACGACGATCATCCAACTGCGGGCGAAGGGAATGAGTTGGATGCGCCTGCCGTTCTTTGTCTGGGCACAGTTCGTGACGGGCTTTCTCCTGTTGTTGGCCTTCCCGCCCCTGGAGGCAGCCGGTGTCCTACAGCTTTCAGACAATCTGTTGCACACGTCCTTTTTCCTGCCCAACGGTCTGGTGGTCTCCGGTCAGCAACTCCCCGTCAGCGGCGGCGGAAGTCCGCTCCTGTGGCAGCACCTGTTCTGGTTCCTCGGGCATCCAGAGGTCTACGTACTGATCCTTCCCGCGATGGGCATTGTTTCTGAAGTCATCGCGAACAATACCCGCAAGCCACTCTGGGGTTATCGATCGATGGTCTACGCCGCCATGAGCATTGGCTTCCTCAGCTTCATCGTCTGGGCTCATCACATGTACCTGACTGGCATGGGTACCAAGGTTTCAACCTTCTTCCAGACGACCACCATGATGATCTCGATCCCCTCGGTCATGATCCTCACGGCCCTGTTCGTTTCGCTCTGGGGTGGCTCGATCCGTTTCAATACCCCCATGCTGTTTGCCTTGGCGTTCCTGCCGATGTTCGGAATCGGCGGTCTCACGGGCCTGCCGCTGGGTTTCAATGCTTCCGACATCTACCTGCACGACTCCTATTATGTCATCGGGCATTTCCATTACGTGGTCGCCCCGGGAACCATCTTTGCGATGTTTGCGGGCATCTACTTCTGGTTCCCCAAGATGACGGGTCGCTACATGAACGAGTTGCTTGGCAAGATTCACTTCTGGATCTCGTTGATCTCAATGAACCTCGTGTTTGCCCCCATGTTCATCCAGGGCATGCGTGGCATGTCCCGCCGGATGGCAGATGGTGGCACGGCGTACTACGGCGCCGACGACATTGCGCTGACCCTGAACAAGTCGATCACGCACGCGGCCGTCCTGCTGGGGTTGGGACAGATTCCCTTCATCATCAATCTCTTCATGAGCATCAGGAATGGTCGCAAGGTGGAGAATGACAATCCGTGGAACGCGACCACGCTGGATTGGGCGACCCCCACACCGCCTCCTCACGGCAATTTTGCAGCGGAACCAATCGTGTTCCGTGGGCCTTACGAGTACAGCGCTCCTGGCTCGAAGGCTGACTTCCTGCCGCAGGACCAGAAGCCCTGAACTGAAGCTTCACAGGATCCCCTCATCATGGAAATTCCTTATACCTACAAGCCAAGACCAGACACCGGGCTCTACAATGCCAAGGTGGGAATCTGGCTGTTCCTTGCCTCCGAGATCATGCTCTTCGGAGCCCTTTTCTCGTCCTATATCCTCCTGAGGGTCCAGTCGCCC
>CAZDYB010000711.1:0-2572 GCA_964509045.1 uncultured Akkermansia sp. | reverse complement strand
TACATGAGCTTACCCGTTTGCGGCAAGCCCGCCGTAGCCGCGTCAAGCGTGACGGGCAGTGCGCCGACTGGCTGCTCTTCATCGGGGCTTGGGTTTGGTGGGGAAGCGCCGCGATGTGTCCCGCGCAAAACGCTGTTTCCGCCTCGAAGATCTCGCTTCCTTCCGGCCCAGGCTCGATTGAAGGCCTCGGCGAATCCTTTGAGCCACAGCTCAACACCGGCACCTACTCGATGGGGTTGCCGCTCAAGCTCCCCCCGGTGCGCGGGGCCGTTCAACCCGAAGTCCGGCTGGCCTATAATTCCGGGTCGGGCAATGGCCCGCTCGGACTCGGTTGGCGACTGGATGTGCCGGCCCTGCAACGGCAGACGGACAAAGGGCTGCCCTCCTACACGACGAATGACACCTTCGTCACCTTCGGGGGCGAGGAGTTGGTGGCCTTGGCGGACGGCACGTTCCGGGCGGAGAACGAGGCGTCCTTCACACGCTGGGAGAACCTCGGATCCGACGGTTGGCGGGCGACCCGGCGCGACGGCACCGTCCTGCGCTTCGGCCAGACCGCCGCGGCCCGGCAGGATCACCCCACGCTGGGCACCTTCAAATGGATGCTGGAATCGGCGCAGGACCTGAATGGCAACCGGGTTACCTATGCCTATGCCAAGGATGCCGGGGAAATCTATCTCAGCGCCGTGGAGTTTGGCCATCACGCCACCCTCTCTTCGTCGTTTCATCGGCTCACCTTTCAGTATGGGGAGGAACGACCCGATAGCCTGACCGACTATCGCGGACGTTTCCGTTCCGAGACCCGCTGGCGAATGGTCAGCGCCACGCTGGAGTTCGAGGGGCGTCGTGTTCGATCCTGGCGCTTTGAATATCAGCCTGACTCGCCTCTTTCCCTGCTCGCGAAGTTCACCCAGTTCGGCGATGAGCGAAGCAACACCGGAGCGGGTGCCTCGCTCAATACGGATTTCCTCCCGCCGGTATCCTTCGACTACTCGAAATCAGTCATTGGCACCAACCGCCAATGGGTCGATGTCGCTCCGTTCCAATCCATTTCCCTGGCCAGCCGCCAGGCCGATCTGATCGACCTCAACCGGGACGGCTTGCCCGATGTGTTGTTCCAGTCCGACGAAGGCTACGTGTCCATCCTGAATCAGGGTCCCGGTCGGCCCTTTGGCCCCGCTCAGTCGTTCACTTCGCCTGTCTTCTATCCCGCACTGGACGCTCCCACGACACGATTGGCCGATCTGCGCGGTGACGGCAGCGTGAAGGTGCTGGTTGAGGAGGATGACCACTATTACTTCCGCACCTTTACCAGTCCTTCGACCCTGGGCCCTCCGGTGGAGTATCGGGTGCCGGGCACCTTCCCCATCACCGATCCCGGGGTTCAGCTTGTCGATCTGGACAACGATCGCGCGCTGGATTTCGTCACCACCGATACGGGCGATTCCACCTTTGCCATGGCCTTGAGTCATGCGGGCAAGGGCAGCACCACGATCCTGAAATCGCCCCCGACACCGCTGGCCTTGAGTGTGGACTTCACCAGGGGTTGGCAGTTCGCGGACATGAACGGCGACCGCATGCCGGATCTCGTCCTTGTCGGTACGGTGGAGGAAGGCGACACCCTGTTCCATCCGGGAAAAGGGTTCGGAGAATTTGATTCCGCCCGGGTCATTGGGCCGGGCTCCGGCGGTCCCACCGAAAGTGATCGGGCCGATGGCGGACTGACCCTGGTGGATCTCGACGGCGATGGGTTGGCCGACCTGGTGAGTGTCCGCTCGGGTCAGGTGAAGGTCTGGGCGAACCGATCCGGTAAGGAATGGGCCTCTCCCGTGACCCTCTCCGATGACCAGGTTCCCGCTTGGGACGCCGGGAAGACGACGGTTCGGTTCGCCGACATGAACGGCAACGGATCGGTGGACATGGTGTGGAACGATCCTGACCAGGGAATCTTCCTCCGCTACCTCGACCTGTATCCGGGCAACAAACCCAATGTGATGACCCGCATGGCGAATGGCATGGGCCGTTCGTTGACCCTGGAATACCGCACCTCCACGGACTTCATGCTGGCTGCGGTTGGAACTGCGGGGGGCTGGACGTCGGTGCCGCCGTTTCCCATTCCCGTGGTCTCCGCGTTTGTTGAACGGGACGGGTTGGGGAGCACCTACCGGACCGAGATCACCTATCGAAACGGCTATTACGATGGCCTTGAACGCGAGTTCCGAGGATTTGAGACCGCCATCCGCCGGGATGTGGGCAATGACTCGCAGGGTGCGCCCAGTCTGGTCACCGAGTATCGGTTCGACACCGGCGCGTTGGTGGAGGCGCTCAAGGGCAAGCCCCGGCAGGTCGAACGGCGGACCGTCGACGGCGGACTCTTTGATCGCGCCACCACGGTCTGGACCCATCGCCAACTGCCGCTGGTCATCGCCCCCAGCGAAAGCCGCCAGGTGACCTTCGCGTTTCAGGCCGTCGAACAATCCGAAGTCATCGAGCGGGGCAACGGCCCGTCCGTGACATTGCTGCGCGAGTTTGAGTGGGACGACTACGGCAACACGATCCGCCTCGCCGACTA
>CAZDYB010000710.1:0-2575 GCA_964509045.1 uncultured Akkermansia sp. | reverse complement strand
CAACGCGTCTGCCCATCTCCATCCCCGAGACCCGCCCCCCCAATACCGTCTTCCCGTCGCCCCTGCCCGATCCCTCTCCCGCTGCCGCTGCCACCACCGCTTCGGCTCCGGTTCCCGAAGACGCCATCCCGTGGGAACCCGACACGGACGCCAAGGACGGCAATGCCCCCAGGCGAAGCTTCTGGAAACGGGTCAATCCGGTAGGCTGGTTCAAAAAGGACGACAACGCCTCCGGTGCCCCCGCCGAACCCGTCGAGGCCGAACCAAGACCCCGGGTGACGCCCTTGCCACCCCCTCCGCCTGCCGTCACCCGACCTGAGTTGCCCCGGTACAGCCGGCTCAATCCTTCCACTCCCCGGGTTGGCAATCGCGCCGCGGCCGAGGCGGAATTCCAGAAAGGTTCCCAGGCCCATGTCCGCGGCGATGCCGCCACAGCACTCGTCGCCTATCAGAAGGCGGTGGCTCTCGACCCCTCCCATTTCGACTCCCAACACAATCTCGCCCTCGCCGCCCTGCAACTGGGTGACCTTCCCCTGTCTCTCAGTTCAGGAGAAACCGCCCTCGCCCTGGATCCCGCCTCCGCCAACGCCCGCTACAACCTGGCCGTGGCCCTTCAACGCTCACGATTCCCCCTCGATGCCGCCCAGGAACTCGCCCGGATCATCGAACAACGTCCCGACGATCCCAACGCCCACCTCGCCCTGGCCAGCCTGTGCGCCGGCGACCTCGCCGACCCGGAACGTGCCCGCGCCCATTACCGACGCGTCCTGGCCATCCAACCCGACCATCCCCAGGCCTCCAACATCCAACGTTGGATGGAGCGGAATCCCGGCCCCTGAAAACAGGCTCACCCACTTACCGGAGCGGCGACGTTCGGTCGCCGTCCAATCCGTCCCAACAACCCACCACCCCCGTCCCCCTCGCCCTTGTCGTACTCGTACTCGAAAGCCCAAGCCGCGCCCGAGTACGCCCCCCAACCACCCGACCGAACCCCACACGAAATCCCGCCCCCGTTCTGTCTTCTCCGCATCCTTCGCGCCTCCGCGTGACCCTGCCCTCAGATCCGGTCCTGATAGGCCAACCAAAGCCCGCGGAAGTAATTCATGACCCGGATCGGGTCCGTGCTCTCGGGGATCTCGGCAAGGGTGTATCCGCTGTAGCCACTCTCCTTCAAACGCCGGAACAGTTTCCGGAACGGGTACTCCTCCAGATAAAGGTCCCGCACGTGCACCTCGTTGATCAACCCCTTCACCAGATCGAAATTCACGTCGAACCCAGCCCCTTCCAGATCCGTCTGATTCGAGTTCCAGCACACGCCGACATTCGGATGCGCCGCCACATCCATGATGCGTCGGATCCGCGGCAATTGGGCTGTGCCGGAACCATGAACCTCCAATCGGATCTGCACCCCTAGGTCCGCGGCCGTCCGTCCCAACTCGCCCAGCGAACTTCCGATCTGCTCCAGCGTCTTCTCCTCAGGCACCTCCTTGGGAAGCCCGTTGGGACGGACCTTGATCCCCGATGCCCCCACGTCCCGCGCCAATTGCAGATACTGGCGCGTCGCCTCCATGTCCTCCTTCAACCGGGTCGCATCCGGCGTGTGATAATCAAAGGCCGATCCCAGCGAATAAAGTTCCACAGGCGAGTCCGCAAACCGTCGCCGGACCTCTCCACGTTGCGCCCCAGTCAGCGTCACTTCCACCCCATGCCGATGCGTCGTCCGCAATTCCACCCCCTCGAACCGGGTGCGCCGGCAATTCTCGATCAACGTCGGGATGTCCCAGTCCTTCCCCAGATTGTAGGTCACCATCCCCAGCTTCAACCGGCCGTTTCCACCTCCTGCCAACGTACCGGGTGCAGGCGATTCGACAGCCAACAGGCCGCTGGTGACCGGGATTACTGCCATGCCGGCGGAAAGAAACTGGCGACGGGACGTGTTCATGAGGCGGGATTGAACGTGGGGAAGGTGGCGGAAGCACCAGCTAACGCCGGGCTCACTTCCCCGACAAGCGTTTCATCTTCCAGACACCACCCATGTCCGAAGCGGCGACGTTCGGTCGCCGTTGGAGGGTCAGAATTCGTCCCCCTTCATCCCACTTCACCCAAGCCCTCGCGCAACTTGGCCCGACTTCCGGTTTTCCGTAACGTCCACGTGATGTCGCCGGCGGCTCAACCCGACGAAGATGCCGCCCTGATGCTCCAAGTTCGCCAGGGCGATGCCGACGCGTTCACCACTCTCGTCGACCGCTGGAAACAACCCATCGTCCACTTCGTACACCGACTCCTCCCCGATCCCGACGAAGCCGAAGACATCGCCCAGGGCGTCTTCGTCCAGCTCTGGAAGTCCGCCGGCCGCTACGAACCCCAGGCCCGATTCAGCACCTTCCTCTTCACCATCGCCCGCAACCTCTGCCTCAACGAAATCCGACGTCGCAACCGGCATCCCGCCGAATCCCTCGAAGCCGGTCTCGAACCGCGCGATGACCTTCCCGCACGCCAACATTCGGACCCGGCCCAACCCCCCGCAGACCTCCTCGCCCAAAACCAGGAACTCGTGCTCAAGGTCGATGAAGCC
>CAZDYB010000709.1:0-2575 GCA_964509045.1 uncultured Akkermansia sp. | reverse complement strand
CGCCCTCTCCGGCGCCATCGTCTACGGCCTCCTCCACCTCCGCGCCAATCAACTCCCCCCAGCCCAACTCGCCAAACTCCAGAGCGAAATCCTCGTCGCCCGCGAATCCGTCCCCGCCCTCGTCGCCAACATCGATGCCGATGTGGAAAAGGAATACGAACGGCGCCGACGCGACGCCACCGTGGCCGCCATGGATCCGCTCTTCGTCCGCAAACAGGTGCGTGCCCAGCTCGAAGGCCGGCTCCAGGCGGTTCCCCCCGGCCAGTTCAGACCCCTCCCCTTCGTCTTCGACCTCGGCCCCGACGCCCGCGAACGCTTCAAGGACAAGGCCATCTTCCTACGCGTCCAGTTCTTCACCCCCGAATACGTCGGCATGGACGCCAGCTTCGATCACGGCTGGGAAGTCGGCGGTTCCCGCGAACGTCCCCCCATCCGTTTCTCCAACAATTTCGGCCCCGAAATCGCCTCCGAGTTCCCCATCCCCGCCGACCAGATCGATGAAAAGGGCCGGATCACCCTGCGCTACGCCAATCTCGGCGGGCTCACCGTCATCTTTCCCCTCGGTCAGGGCATGCAGATCCTCTGCCCCGAGGCCTCCTTCGCCGTCAACTTCGCCCGCGGCCTCGTCATCATCCTCTGCTGGCTCGGTCTCCTCGCCGCTGTCGGCCTCTTCTCCGCCTCGTTCCTCTCCTTCCCCGTCGCCTCCTTCGTCTCCATCGCCCTCCTCGTCGTCGGCCTCAGCTCCGGCACCCTCAAACAGGTCGTCGAACAGGGCGGCATCGTCGGCATGAACACCGAGACCGGCCTCGTCACCGAACCCACCCTCGTCAACCGCGCCGCCGTCTTCATCTACGGCTCCGCCTACTGGCTCCTCAACCAGATCTCCTCGTTCTCCCCCGTCGACGCCCTCGCCACAGGCCGCTCCATCACCTGGTTCGAACTCGCCCGCGCCCTCTTCGCCGTCATCGGCCTCGCCGCCGGTGGCCTCGCCGCCGCCGGCATGCTCATCCTCACCCGACGCGAAATCGCCCTCCCCACATGAACCTCCGCAAGGCCGCCCTTCTCGCCCTCGCCGCCGTCGCGCTGGTCGTCGGCCATTTCTCCCAGGTCCGCCTCAATCGCGACCGCGACGAACTCGGTCTCACCCGGACCGCCGTCCTCTCCAACGCCCCTCCCGTCCTCGCCTTCACCACCGTCGCCCTCGGCGGATTCCGCGGCCTCATCGCCAACGCCCTCTGGATCCGTTCCTCCGAACTCCAGGAGGAAGGCAAACACTTCGAGGCCGTCCAACTCGCCGACTGGATCACCAAACTGCAACCCCACTTCTCCGCCGTCTGGGTTCACCTCGCCTGGAACCTGTCCTACAACATCTCCGTCAAGTTCCCCGATCCCGATGACCGTTGGCTGTGGGTCCAACGCGGCATCGAACTGCTCCGCGACGAGGGCCTCAAATACAACCCCCACGCACTCGACATCCATTCGGAGCTCGCCCGCCATTTCCATCACAAGATGGGCGCCAACCTCGACGACGCCCACATGACCTACAAAGCCCGCTGGGCCCAGGAAATGCAGGCCGTCCTCGGCGGCGGTCAACCCAACTACGAAGCCCTCCTCAACCCCTCCTCCCCAGAGGATCTCGCCCGCGTCAAGACCCTCGTCGAACGTTACAAGCTCGACCCCGCCCTCATGAAGCAGGTCGATGACACCTACGGCCCCCTCGAATGGCGCCTGCCCGAAACCCACGCCATCTACTGGGCCACCCGCGGTCTCAAGGAAGGTCGCGGCGCCGGCGATGTCCGCATGCTGCGCCGGAACATCTTTCAGCCCATGCTCATGGCCTTCCATCGCGGCCGCTTCATCACCAATTCCTTCAACCAGACCATCCAGTTCGGCCCCAACCTCGCCATGGTCGACAACGCCTCCCGCGCCTACCTCGACCAGATCAATGCCGAGGAGGACGAGGGCATGCGCGAATCCTTCCAGCGCGCCCATCGCAACTTCATCCGCGATGCCGTCTATTTCCTCTACACCTACAACCGGATGGGCGAGGCCCGGAAATGGTTCTCCTACGTCCAGCAAACCTACGGCACCAACGCCTACGTCAATCTCGGTGCCAGTCCCACCCTCGAGGAATACGCCCTGTCACGCATCGGCGAAGACATCAACGAAACCTCCCGCGACCGCGTCAAGGCCATCATCGAGGGCACCATCGAATCCTCCTACGCCAGCCTCGTCGGCGGTGACTCCGACCAGTTCCAGGGCCTCATGCTCTTTGCCGAGAAGATCCACGCCAATTTCCAGGCACGCACCACCCACAAAAGCGCCAAACAACGCCTCCCTCTCGGCTCCTTCGCCGAGATCAAACGCGAGGTCGCCCTCCGCCTCCTCGATCCCAATGGCGGATACGATCCCGATTTCCAGTCCCGTCTCCGCACCGACCTCAATCTCCCCGCCGACTTCGGCGTCCCACCCAACCCCGCCACCACCCCCACACACCCGCCCCCCAATTCTCCTCCAGCCACCGCACAACCGCCCCGACCCCCGAATTGATCCGATCCTCGGTTTGAATTTCCCG
>CAZDYB010000708.1:0-2577 GCA_964509045.1 uncultured Akkermansia sp. | reverse complement strand
TGGTCAGCTCATCCGGCGCCGTACCCCGCAACAGCCCGAGCCCGAACAGCAGCCCGACCATGCCCAATGCCGCCCAGACCAGGATTCGCCCGACGCCATCCAGCTTCTGCTGAAGCGGTGTTCCCTGTTCCGCACCCGCCGACTCAATCAACCCGGCAATGCGGCCCAACTCGGTCTTCATCGCGGTGGCTACAACCACCGCCTGGCCCGTGCCGGCCGTAATGCTGGTGCCCATGAACACCATGTTCTCCCGGTCACCGAGCGGAATGTCGCCCTGCTCCAACGTCGCAGGTTGCTTCGTCACCGCCTCCGACTCCCCGGTCAGCGCGGACTCGATGCATTTCATCGAGGCCGCCTCGATCAACCGGGCATCCGCCGCGACCAGGTCGCCGGCTTCCAGTGTCAGGATGTCTCCGGCAACAATCCTGTTCGCTGGAACGGAAGTGACTTTCCCTTCACGCCGCACCTTGGCCTGGGGCGCAGTCATCTTCCTGAGTGCCGCGATGGACCTCTCCGCGTTGAACTCCTGATGGAAGCCGATGCCGGCGTTGAGCAGGACGATGGCGAGGATGGTGATGGCATCGACCACTTCACCCAGGAAGCCGGAGATGACACCTGCCGCGATGAGGATCCAGATGATCAGGCTCTTGAACTGGCCGAGAAGGATCTGGCCGGGACTGATCCGTTTCCCCTCCTTCAACTCGTTCGGGCCGTCCGCCACGAGACGCCTTGCCGCTTCCTGCCCCGACAGTCCCTGCGGGGCGGAACCGAGCTTTCCAAGCACCGCGTCGGCCGACTGGCCATGCCAGGCCTCCTCCTCCGGTGCAGGGGCGATGTTGGGTTCCATGGACATGCTGGTGTTGGATTTCATACGGATCGGGACCCAGCCATGATGGCCTGGAGGACCAATCCGTTCACCCTGACCTGGTCTCGTTCCTGATACCCATGGCCGGCCCGCGAACATTGCGGAGCCCGACTTTTGGGCAGGCCGGGTGAACAACGCCATGGGGAATAACCCGACGACGACGGTGTTGCGACAGGAGATCCAGGCGGGACGACCGATCCGACTGCATGGAAACGGCTCACCAATTGGACTCAACCAGTCCCGGAACGCGGCACATCGACCTGGCAATCATCAGTTCTTCATCCGTGCGGATGACGCGAACCGTGATCCTGCTGGCATCCGTTGAAATCAACGCCTCCGTCCCGGCATTTCGCGTCGCGTCGAGTTCCAGTCCCAGAAAGCCGAGTCCCTCACAGATCCGTGAACGGATCACGGGCGCGTTCTCGCCGATGCCACCGGCGAAGACGAGTGTGTCCAGGCCGCCCAGCACGGCGGCAAACGAACCGATCCACTTCCTCGCCTGATAACAGAAGAGGGCCACAGCCTCCGCCGCGCGCACGTCGTCGGCCTCCCTCACGAGCAGGTCGCGCATGTCTGAACTGCTCTCCGAAACACCGAGCAACCCGGACTCATGATGGATCATCCGGTCGAACTGCGGTCCGGTCATCTGTTCGCTGCGACTCAGAAACGCAACCAGTCCCGGATCCAGGTCACCGGAACGGGTGCCCATCATCAGCCCCGCCGCGGGCGTGAAACCCATGCCGGTATCCAGGCTCCGGCCATCGCGCACGGCCGCCATGCTGGCACCACTTCCCAGATGCGCGAGGATGACCCGGCCGCGCTCCGCCGTCGGGTCCCCAAGGCGCGCGAGTTCCTCCATCAGATAGGCATAGGATAGGCCGTGAAAACCGTAGCGCTGAACCCCGTTCGCCTCATGGCGACGCGGGATGGGAAGCATCTTCGCCACCCTGGGCATGGCGCGATGAAACGCGGTGTCAAAACAGGCGACCTGCGGTATCCGGACGAACCTCTCCGCAAAGGCCTCCATCAGGGCGATGGCGGATGGGAGATGGTTCGGCGCAAACGGACTGATGCGCCGCAATTCCTCGATCATGGCCTCATCCACACGCCGGGGATCGCCATAGGAGGGTCCTCCATGCACGACGCGATGGCCGATGGCATGGACGGTACAATCGCCGGCATGCCGCTCGAGCAGATCCAGCAGCAGCGGAACGCAGGCAGCCTGGTTGGGCGCCTGCACCTCACGCTCGTCGCGATGGTTCGCCCGAACGTC
Organism: uncultured Akkermansia sp.; assembly: GCA_964509045.1. Classification (GTDB taxonomy): domain Bacteria; phylum Verrucomicrobiota; class Verrucomicrobiia; order Limisphaerales; family UBA9464; genus UBA6176. The sequence continues at coordinate 439 of CAZDYB010000708.1, read as the reverse complement.
CGTGAACGAGAGCGTGGCGCCGGACAATCCGATGCGATCGAACCTTCCGGTCAGGATCGGTGAAGGCGATTTCCCGGCCTTGAAGAGCGCAAAACGAAGGCTCGACGATCCGCTGTTGAGGGTCAGGAGTTCCAGGCTCAAGCTAATCGTGTTCCTTCCATCCGAGCAGCCGCACTGCATCCAGGACCCCCACGATGGTGATGCCCTCATGAACCATGACGGCGCGGCCCAGGGCCCGTCTGAGGACTCCGGGAAGTGCCGCGACAAGAGACCTGTCTGAAGGCCGAGCCGTGAGCGACACACCTGTCCCCATCGATCTGCAAGGAGGATCCGATGGAGGCGCGTCCGAATTGTTGACCATTGCCATGCTTCAGGTGCGGTGATCTGCGCACCCGCCTCCGCGGGCCGCGCCTGGGGATTCGTCGACGGAATCAGGAGG
>CAZDYB010000707.1:0-2586 GCA_964509045.1 uncultured Akkermansia sp. | reverse complement strand
ACAGCTGGCGCAAGCAGACCGCTGTCCTCATCGGGCACAATGCCACCGCCGGTCTGTCCCTCCCGCTGACGCGGCAGCCGGATGGGGCCGGTGCCGTCGTGGCCTCGATCGCTGGCTCCGGCCGCTTCTGGTTTGATTTTGGTGCCCGTCTCGAAGTGATGGCCCGTGCCGAGGACACCGCCGCCGCCAGGAGTCTCGTGGGCTGGCAGGGAGCTTCCCCGGCGGACCCGGCCTACTTCCCGACCTCGACGTTCAGCTCCTCACCGCTTCCCGGAGGCGCGCCGCTCACGACGCACCTCACTTCCGTGACCGTCGACGCCAACTCCTACTGGCGCCGCTCCATTGCGGCCCTCAACCGGCCGATCTCCGTCCTCTGGGACTACGGTGCCTCCTACCTCGTCATCCGTGCTGCCGTCGGTACGGACATCGTCTACCCGTCCGGGGCGCCCGCGGTGCTTCCGCAGGCACCCACGGCCCGCGAATTGTTGGCGACCGCGGGTGTGGGCACCACCGATGCCTTTGCCTGGGACGAACGCCGCAAGGTCGCGGTGGCCATCCGGCCGGGCATCTTCGAGCTGACCTGGAAGCCGGTTGCGGCTACGGCGCCGGAAGTGAAGGCGCTTGTCTACACCGGCTTCGACGGCGATGCGTGGCAGGACGACGCGGCCAAGCGCTACACCAACACCGTCAAGTACCGGCACATCTCCCAGACACCTGCCGTCGAACTCGATCCCTCGACCACCGACGCCCGGTACTTCGACGGAATGCTCTTCCACCTCGGCGGTGCTGGGGTGCAGGGCTCGCGCTTCTCCGCCGATCGCACCACCAGGTCGGTCCTGCTCTTCCGCACCAACGTTGTTTCCGTCCGGACCATCCGCGATCCCAACGAGGAGATCCTCGACGTGCGGGTAGTCGAGACACGCGCCTGGGATGCGCCGACCGCGTGGACGGGCGGTGGCCGGCTGATGTTGACCTCCCCGGATGCCGCGAAGGTTGGAACGGCCATCCAGCATCCCCTGCACACCGGCATCGAGCACACGGGATACGTGGTGAAGGAGAACGCAAACTACAACGCGCAGATCCACGACCGTGCCCGTGCCCAGGGCCCGATCATCCCGGTGAACGTGCCCGTCGCGGCCGTCCCGGAAAGCTCCGACCAGGCGTTGATCATCGTCTGGTATGAACGGCGCGACGGCCTGGAGTGGCCGTACCAGCCGATGCACTTCCCGGCCTTCTTCTGGCCGCTGGCCGCCGTCGGAACGAACCTCGCGGAAGGCGACCTCCACCGCATCGTCATCGCCAGCCGTCTCGGTTCCGAAGGCCTCAGCACCAACGGCGTCGTCCAGCCTTCGTTCGATCCCGATCTTTACGGGAACGTGCAGGTCTACCATCAGCCGGATCCCGCCAAGGCCGGCTACAACCCAAACGAGGAGCACGCGCGGGTCTATCCCTCCCTCCTCGCGGCGCTCGACGGCAAGTCCGTTCCCGCCGTCTTCGCCTTGCGGAATGATCTCAACATCAGCCGCGCGAACATCGCGCTGGACCCGGCCACGTTCCGTGCCGCGGACCACACCTCGGATCCGTTTGTCCTCGTGCAGTACTTCGACAAGCAGGCGCAGACGAATCGCATGCGGGTGTACCATGTCCAGCGGGTGGACAATCGGGTGGACGATCCGCGCCTCGACCGGCTCCCGGGCAGCGCAGGCCGCAACTACCGATTCATCTACAACACCGTCGCCGGGAGCCGTATCCAGGCGCCGTACCCGCTGGATCTCGTGCTGGGCCTTTTCCCGTGCGTCAACACGGTCCCGGGAATCCCGTTCAACCCGGAATCGAACATTCCCAACGGGACGTTTTATCGCGATGCAGCCGCCCAACGTGGCTGGCACATTGACCACAAGGGCGGCGGATGGGTCGTCTCCGGCGACTCGGCCTTCGAAGGCTACTTCTTCTACCCACTCCAGCCGGACTTTCATTACCCGTTCGATGCGGATCGGGACGACAGGCCCGACGGCGTTGGGGACTGCATCCCCTGGTTGCCCCGGTTCGCGGCGGCGAACCTGGCCAACAAGGGCGTGTTCGACACCGACGCCGTGGTCCGGAATGAGCCGCTGGCCATCCGGTACAACACCAGTTGGCCGACCAACGTCGCCGTGCTGAAGGCGGGCGAAACGCTGACCTATCCCGGCGGCGAGAACCGCCTCGACAATCCCGACGCTCCTGGACTCCCCGGCATCCTGGGCTTCGCGGCGGCGTCCATCGTCTTTGATTCGCTCAATCCGGGAATGCAGCCGTTCCCGGCGGCCAGCCCGGACGACCGCTTCTCGGCGCGGGTGATGGCGCCGTTGGAGGAACGCCTGCTTCCGCTCCCCCTGACCAACCTCCCGGTGGCGATCCGCACGCCCGGCGTCAACGTCGAGGTCAATGGCAATGAATGGGTGTTCACCCAGCTGCCGCCTTCGCTCCGGAAGCGGGTCTTCTATCGCCCACTGGCCAAGCTGACGACCACCGCCGCACCCGGCGTGCTCGGACTGCGGGGCTTCGTGACCGATCCCACCCTCGGTGCCTCCGACCTCACCGCCACGC
>CAZDYB010000706.1:0-2589 GCA_964509045.1 uncultured Akkermansia sp. | reverse complement strand
CTGATCGAATCGTCGGAATCGGAGCACGAGGCTGCCTGAGCAACGGACTGCACGATCCGCCAGTCCCGGTCGATCGACGGGGACATCCGTACCGTCATCCCGGGTAGGGGCGAAGAGGCTTTCGGGTCCACCGCGTGCCCGGGTGCTGGTGGGGGTGAGGCTGTGCCGCTCGGCTGTAGTCGCAGCAAGCTGGGTAGGGCGCCTACATGGATCGCTTCTTGTGTTTCGGCAGTGACGTCTGCCGTCCCGTTTCATCCAGTATTGAGCAGTCGAGAACGTACGCTGCGAGATGCCGATCAGCCGTGGTGAGGCTGCGGGCCTGTTCATCGAACTTTTTCCGGAGTTCCTCCAAGCGGGGGCGGTCGCTGGTGGTTCGGGGCTTATCGCCGTTGAACCACGCGACCAGATAGAGACCGACTTTGCAGTCATTGTCGGCGAGGTAACGCTCGACCAATTGCGCCTTCATGGCGGTCTCTATCCCGTCATTCCACTCACCCTTCACTTCGATGATGACCTTGATGGGGTGATGCTGATTTGTCTGAGGGTTGCGGGCGACGGCTGTGACATGGATGTCGGTCCTCTGGCTGCCATGAATTTGAACCTCGCGACCCAGGACAACCCCCGCGGAATTGAGATCTCTTTCCAGCTCGACTTTGATTCGGTTCGAGATGGCTTCTTCCTGTTTGTGCGTGAGGTCGTTCCACAACCCGTCCGCAATTGGCGTCTCGCCTTGCAGACGTCCCTCGAAGCTGCGAAGGGACTCGAGAATCACTTCCAACAGCTGCAGCGGCGACTCCACCAAGCGACCACGAGGACTAGCCCGAAGTTGGAACAGCGCTTCGGGCTCAGTCGGCACCCACTGCGTCCTTCGTAAATCCGCTTCAACCTTGCGCAGAAACGGCCTCAGCCACGGCAGTTCGGGGTGACGGGTCACCAGCCCGGAAAGAGCCTCGTATGCGGCCGGAGTTCCGGCGTCGATGAGCTTTGAGATCACGGCATCCCGAAAGTTGGCGACCTGCTCTTTGTGCGATACTTCGCCGCCTCCTTTGAGTGTTGAGTACTCGCTGAGCGGAAAGTGCTTGATCGCCCATTCCCAAAGTTCCGCCCAGTCAGACTCGGCAGACTCAGTCAGGATCCGGGGCAAGGATCGGCAGCACATCTGCGCCATGGACTCGAAAATCCTTCGACCGAGCGCGTCGGAGCTCCGGATCCTGGCCCAGATCAGGGGCCACTCGTTCCTGCCGCCTTCCCGAACCAACACGGAACAGACACCGATCAAACTGGCCCGCTGGGCAGCATCGTGTTCATCCACAGCGGGGATCCAAGTCTCCAACCATTCCTGGAAGCCTGCGATCTTTCGGATCCACAATTCCCGCGTGAGCCATTCGAAGTAGATCGGGCTCAGATCCGGACGCTGGGCAATGGCTAGGACTGCTGTCCCCATGGACTGCCTTAGTTCATGAGGAAGGATCTCGAACAGATGGAGTTCATCGTTTGCCTCGATGGCGGCCTCGATGCTGCGCAATGCCCAGTGTTCCGCATCATCGGGAAAGCGGTCGAAAGCGATTTCAACCAAGCGTTGATGTGACTCTCGATTTCCGTAACTGGTGACTCTGAAAACCGCAGGCAGCCATTGGATCCAGACTGTATCTGGCTGCGGATGGGATGGCTCGGGTGCAGTTCCCTCCAGAAGTGCCAAGGCAATCACCCCTGCCACAACATACCCCGGCACTGTATTCGCGGTACCAAACCACTGCTCTGATTCAGCAGGCCGTTCGCGAAGGTACTTGGCCGATGCCGGAATAAGTCGGGCCTTAAGGTCGGGCGAAATCGCAGTCCAACCGACGAATTGCCTGAGATCGAGACTGTACCCTGTCTCATGAAACTTCCCCCACTTGTCGCGAGCCAATTGATCGCAGATCTCACACCAGGCATTGAGGTCGCCCGCTTCAAATCGTTGGAGCGCCGCGAGGATCCTTGATGATGGTTCGATTTCGGTCGGCTCTTCAGTAGATCGCCATTCGCGACGCCTTTTTCGGCTGGCCTCCAAATCCGCGCGTCCTTGCTTGGCCGTATCCGACGACAGGTCCACCGGCTTGAATGCCCGAGGGACCAAGGGCTCCACATTCGGATCCCGGGCATGCACGGCCAGGAGCGCCCTGACCTGAGACGGATCATCCAAATTGAGCAACCGGTTTGTCAGATCACCCAATCCCTCTCGGATCGGGCCATCCTGAGTTGTATCGAGTTTGGCGATGAGCCAGTGGATGTCCTCCGGGCGAACCAGAATAAATCCGCCGCAGGCGAGGACCCAGGACTTCTCGGCCGGGTTCGGAATGGATCCGAGAGCGATTTCCGCCATCCGCCGTCTCAAGCTGCAATCGGACTCCACTCGATCAGCAAGGGCAGATCTTTCGCGAGGGTGAAGTCCATCATTTCGTAGACTTCGAAACACAATCGCCCGGGTCAGGGCATGCAGGACCGCTTCGCAATGAAGGTGGGGGACGGTGGCATTGAGGATGCGGAATACCAGACCCTCGAAGGCGCTGAATCCGCCGGAGATCGAGCCGGCGAATTTTTCGACCCATG